>DASVOL010000288.1:0-26297 GCA_036383375.1 Bradyrhizobium sp.
TGCGGGGACACCGCCCCCGGATATCGCTGCGCTCATCCGGGCTACGATCGTCACAACAACAAACGGGAGAACAGGCGATGGATCGGCTCAAGGGCAAGGTTGCGATGGTGGTCGGGGCGGGCTCGATCGGGCCCGGCTGGGGCAATGGCAAGGCGACCGCCGTCACCTTCGCGCGCGAGGGCGCCAGCGTGTTCTGCGTCGATCGCAACGGCGCGGCGGCCGAGGAGACGGCCAAGATCATCACCGGGGAGGGCGGCAAGGCGGCCGCATTCACCGCCGATGTCTCGCGCGCCGGCGAGGTCGAGGCGATGGTCGCGGCCTGCCTGAAGGCCTATGGCCGCATCGACGTGCTCGACAACAATGTCGGCATCGCCGAGGTCGGCAGCGTGGTGGAAGTGGCGGAAGCCGAGTGGGACCGCGTCTTCGCAGTCAATCTCAAGAGCGCCTATTTTTCGATGAAGCACGTCATTCCAGTCATGATCAAGCAGGGCGGCGGGTCGATCATCAACATCTCCTCGATCGCCTCGATCCGCCATGTCGGCATTTCCTATGTCAGCTACAATGCGAGCAAGGCGGCGATGAACCAGATGACGCGCTCGACCGCGGTCGAGTTCGCCTCCAAGCACGTGCGCGTCAACGCGATCCTGCCGGGATTGATGAAGACGCCGATGGTCGAACATTCCGCTGGGCTGGCGCAGAGCTACGCCAAGGGCGATGTCGAGGCGATGTGGCGTGCCCGCGACGCGCAGGTCCCGATGGGGCACATGGGCGACGCCTGGGATGTCGCCAATGCCGCGCTGTTCCTGGCGTCGGACGAATCGAAATACGTCACCGGCATCGAGCTCGTGGTCGACGGCGGCATCACCTCGAAATCGGGTGCCTGAGCATGATCCGGAAAAGTGCGAAGCGGTTTTCCGGAAAAGATCATGCTCAAAAGAGCTAAAGCGCGATGACGATTAGATTTCGTCGCGCTTTAGTGGTCGCTACTGCGCCAGGGCCAGGATGCCGCCGGCGAAGGAATGCCAGGCTGCCGAGGTGCTGATCGGCCAGTTCGATAGCTTCACCGCGACCAGCGCCAGCCCGCCATAGATATAGACCGGGTGCGGCCGGCCGCGGGTGCGCCAGTCGAACACGATCGCGACGACCAGTAGCAGATAGGCGACGAATGCCGGCGCGATCGTGACTGGGACCGGTGGCGGTCCGGGTGGGCCGGGCGGTGCGAGGAAGGTCAGGAACCAGCGCGCGACCGCGGCATCGAGGATCGAGATCGCCGCGAGCAGCATCAGCCGCTTGTGTGCTTCGCGGTCGCGGACATAGATGATCGCGAGCGCGACAACGACGGCAAAGAACAGGATGCCGCTGAACGGGACGATCGAGAAGGCAATGCCTTCGTTGATCTGCCCGATCGCGGCCGAACGCTTCATGACGCTGATCGAGGCCATGAGGCCCAGCATCGTCATGGCAGTCGCAAGCGACACGCCAATCATGCCAACCCGGCGATGCCGCACGATCCGCCCCGACGCCGCAAGCCAGCTCTGCAGCACGAAATAGAGCGTCCAGGCGAAGAACAGCAGGCCATGCAAATGCACGACAGGGGGCGCTGCCAGCGAACCCCGCGCCATCGGCACCCAGTAGGTTGGAGCAAAGCCGAGCAGGGCGACCGCCATGCACGACAACGCCATATAGAAATAGAAGTACTGCGCTTCGACTTTCACCGAGGCGCCGGGCGAGTTGCGGTCAATCAGAATTGTCATGAAGGTAGGTCCGGCAAACTCCGTCATGGTTCAATGGGAAATCCGCCGGGATTTGTGACCGCTGCCGGGCACACAAGCGCGATGAGATCAGGTTGAAACGTCGTCCCGCTTTAGGTTCTTGCTTGAGCATGATCTTTTCGGAAAACCGCTTCGCACTTTCCCGGAGCATGCTTTAGGCCTCGACGCTGAGCTCGGCGCGGTCGAGTTCTTCCTCGACCAGATGGAAGGCGTCGTCGCCGATGGTCTCGGTGCGGCGCAGATTGAGCAGCGCCTGACGCGCAGCCGCGATGGCGCGGCGGCGGATCGGATCCGACGGCAGCTCGCGTGAGGTCAGGCCGCCATCCGGATCATTCTCGGCACGCATGAGCACGGCGCGGTATTCGAGCCGGAGGATCTCTGCTTCCTCGGACGGGTCCTCGTCGATCTCCTCGAGCGCGGCACGAAACACCACGCCCCGGGCATGGGCCGCCTCGCGTCCGACCGGATCGTCGTCGTCGAAATTGAGCGCCAGGATCAGCGGCCGCAAGGTCAGCCCCTGGATCACGAGCGAGCCCAGCACCACGGCAAACGCCGTCAGCAGGATCAGGTCTCGGTACGGAAACCATTCAGGCAGCGCAAACGCGGCGGCGAGCGTCACGATACCGCGCATGCCGCACCACGACACGATGAAACCGCGCTTCAAGGTCGGCACGGCCTCCACCACATGGGTGGGCAGCCAATTGCGGGCCTTCAGCAGGCGCAGCAAGGCGCCGTAGGGCATCACCCAGAGGATGCGGGCGAGGATCACGACGGCGAGGATTGCGGCGGCGAAGCTGCAATATTTCCACCGCACATCGTCGTCGAGCTCGGACCAGATCGGGCGCAATTGCAGGCCGATCAGCATGAAGGCGAGCACGTTGAGCACGAAAACGACGGTCTCCCACACCGCATAGGACGACACGCGCAGCCGCGCCGAGGTGCGGGCCGGCGCGGTGCGGGCGATGGTGATGGCATAGGCGATGATGGTGAGGATGCCGGACAGCCCGAGGTGCTCGGCGACGATCCACACCATGAAGGTGCCGCCGAACTGCGTGATGATCGCGCTCGGCGCCTCGGTGATGCGGCGGGTGATCATCATCCAGACACGTGCGAACAAATAGCCGGCGGCGAGGCTGCCGACCAGCGCGACTGTGATCGACGGCACGAATTCGCGGATCTTCATGTGCTCGGCGGCGACCAGGCCGACCGCGACGCGATAGATCAACAGCGACGTGGCATCATTGAGCAGGCTTTCGCCTTCGAGGATTTTCTGGATCCGGTAGGGCAGGCTGACCTGGCGCAGGATCGCGGTGGCCGCGGCCGCGTCCGGCGGCGCCACGATGGCGCCGAGCGCGATCGCGACCGGCCAGGGCATGTCGGGGCGCAGCCAGTGCGCGACCACGGCGACCGCCGCCGTGGTGACGCCGACCGCGACCACCACCAGCGTCGAGACCGGCAGCCAGTTGTTGCGGAGATCGCGCAGCGAGGTGTCGTAGGCGGCGTCGAGCAGCACCGGTGCGACGAACAGCGCCAGCGCCAGTTTCGGTTCCAGTGCCCAGGTCGGGGCCCATGGCAGCAGGGTCAGCAGCACGCCACCGAGCGCGAGAAAGGTCGGGTAGGGCACCTTGATCCGCCGCGCCAGCGCCGATAGCGCCACCGCTGCAAGCAACAGGCCGATGATCCATTCGAATGTCAGCAAGGCGAACCCCCAGAGTGCGGCCCAACGTGCGGCTCCAAGTGCAGCCGATCGTCGCAGTTGACGTATAATCCAGCGTGTGGTTTTGCGGCAAATGGCGCGCTGCCGGGCATCAGAGGCCGCTGGTTCGGGTGCGGGAGAGGAATGTCTTGTCGGCAATCGGAATGCGACGCAACTCTGCGAATCTGGCCTTCAATCTGGCTCTGGCGCTGCTGTGCGTCTGCCTGTCGGGCGCGCTGACATCAGGCGTTGCGCGCGCGGCCGGCAGCGAGCCGGGCAAGGATGTTCAGGCCGATGCCGGTCCCTGCATCGCCGCCGCCGCTGCGGCGGAAGACGACAAGACCATCGAGGCTTGCGGCGCGCTGATCGACAATGAGAAGGCGGCCAAGCCGGATCGCGTCAAGGCGCTCCTGGCGCGCGCGAGCGCCTATGATCGCAAGCAGATGATCGATCGCGCGATCGCAGACTACGACACCGTGCTTAGGCTCGATCCATCGCTTGCCGATGCCCACAATGCACGCGGCGAGCTGTGGCGCCGCAAGGGCGACCGGCCGAAGGCGATCATGGATTTCGGTGCTGCCGTCAAGCTCAACCCCGATCACGCCGCCGCCAAGGCCAACTACAAATCGCTGTCGCTGGAGCTGGAGCGGATCGGCGCCCTCATGGCGGTGGCCGGCAAGCCGAGCTTCGATTGTCGCAAGGCGCGCCGGCCGGTGGAGAAGGCGATCTGCGCCAATCCTGAGCTTGCCGATCTCGATCGCGAGATCGGCGCGTCGACCTTTCGCACAGTGCGCGAGGCGAAAGATCCGCGCCAGGCGCGCGAGCTGCAGCGCGATCAGGACCAGTTCATCGCCCGCCGCAATGCCGAATTCGGCAGGCCGGGTTACGACCTGCAAAAGGCGATGCGCGAGCGGTTGCAGCGGATCAACGGGGTCGACGGGTACTAGACCCCGTCCCGAAAACGTTCTCGTTTTACCCGGCCGAAGGTCGCGGTCATTTCGGCTTGAAACGGCGCCGCTTCCCGTGACAATGGTCGGCAAATGACGCGCGACGGCGCGAGGGAGAAACGCGATGAACATCCAGCAGAGCCGGTATCATGAGGTGTATGCCCGCTCGCTTCGAGACCCCGAGGGTTTTTGGGCGGAAGCGGCGCGCGAGATCGACTGGATCGAGCCGGCCAAAAAGATCTACGATCCCTCTGTAGGCGCCTACGGACGCTGGTTCGCCGGGGCCGTGGTCAACACCTGCTACAACGCGCTGGATCGCCATGTCGCCGGCGGCCGCGCCGACCAGGTCGCGCTGATCCACGATTCGCCGCTCACCAATTCGATCACCAAATTCACCTATTCCGAGCTTCTGAAAGAGGTGCAGGCGCTCGCCGCGGTGATGCAGGATTTCGGCGTGGCCAAGGGCGACCGCGTCATCCTCTATATGCCGATGGTGCCGGAGGCCGTCGTCGCGATGCTCGCCTGCGCGCGGATCGGCGCGGTGCACAGCGTGGTGTTCGGCGGCTTCGCGGCCAAGGAGCTCGCGACCCGCATCGACGATGCGAAGCCGAAGCTGATCTTCTCGGCGAGCTGTGGCATCGAGCCCGGGCGCATCGTGCAGTACAAGCCACTGCTCGACGAGGCGATCCGTCTCGCCGGCGCCAAGCCCGACACCTGCATCATTTTGCAGCGGCCGCAGCAGGCGTGCGAGCTCACCGCAGGCCGCGACCACGATTGGGCGGCGCTGCGCCGCGCCGCGCTCGATGCCGGCAAGGCCGCGCCCTGCGTGCCGGTCGCCGCGACCGATCCGCTCTACATCCTCTACACCTCGGGTACGACCGGAATCCCGAAGGGCGTGGTGCGCGACAATGGCGGGCATCTCGTCGCGCTGAAATGGTCGATGCACAATCTCTACGGTGTGAAGCGGGGCGAGATCTGGTGGTGCGGCTCGGACATCGGCTGGGTGGTCGGCCACTCCTACATCGTCTACGGCCCGCTGATCCACGGCGCGACCACGATCATGTATGAGGGCAAGCCGGTCGGCACGCCGGATGCCGGCGCGTTCTGGCGCGTGATCTCTGAGCACAAGGCGGTTGCCTTCTTCACCGCGCCGACTGCGTTCCGTGCGATCAAGAAGGAAGATCCCGAGGGCAAGCTGCTGAGGAGTTACGACCTCTCGCACTTCCGCACCTTGTTCCTCGCCGGTGAGCGCGCCGATCCGCCGACGGTGGAGTGGGCGGAGCAGCAGCTGAAAGTGCCGGTCATCGATCACTGGTGGCAGACCGAGACCGGCTGGTGTATCGCCGGCAATCCGGTCGGGCTCGGCATGCTGCCCGTGAAGCACGGTTCGCCGACGGTGCCGATGCCGGGCTATCAGGTCGACATCGTCGACGAGGCGGCGAAGCCTGTGCCTGCGGGCACCATGGGCTCGATCGTGATCAAGCTGCCGATGCCGCCGGCCTGCCTGCCGACGCTGTGGCAGCAGGACGATCGCTTCAGGGACGCCTATCTCACGGAATTCCCCGGCTACTACAAGACCTCGGATGCCGGCTACAAGGATGCGGATGGCTATGTCTGGGTGATGGGCCGCACCGACGACATCATCAATGTCGCTGGCCACCGGCTCTCCACCGGCGGCATGGAAGAGATTCTTGCCTCGCATCCCGATGTCGCCGAATGCGCCGTGCTCGGCGTCAAGGATGCGATCAAGGGCGAGGTGCCCTGTGGCTTCCTGGTGCTGAAGGCTGGCGTCGCCAAGGCGCCGGATCAGGTCGAGAAGGAGGTGGTGGCGTTGGTGCGCGAGAAGCTCGGCCCGGTCGCCGCGTTCAAGCTCGCGATCACGGTGGCGCGGCTGCCGAAGACCCGCTCCGGCAAGATCCTGCGCGGCACCATCAAGAAGATCGCCGACGGCGAGCCCTGGACCATGCCGGCGACCATCGAGGATCCGAAGGTGCTCGACGAAATCGGCGAGGCACTGAAGGGCAAGGCGTAGTTTGCTCGTTGCGCTGTCGGCGCGCTGCCGAGAGAGCGCGTTGCTCGGCGCCCCTCTCCCCACCCTCTCCCACAAGGGGAGAGGGAGCCTTACCAGCGTGCTCACCTGACGTGAGGTAGCCACTGGCGGAAGGGTTCCCTCTCCCCTTGTGGGAGAGGGTTAGGGAGAGGGGGGGCGCCGGGCGAGATGGTTGATGTATGCGCCATCTTGCAATCGGGCCGCACCCCCCCGAAACCCATCGGAAGCAGAATGGCCTTGATTTTGATGGATTGCCGGGTCATCCCGGGCTTCCCTGTCATATGCCACGAGATACGGACCACCGGATGCGATCCATTTCCGCACGCGCGCCTCTTGCATTGCTGCTCGCACTGCCGTTGCTGGCTGGCTGTCTCGAGCGCGGCCGATCGCCGATCGCGGAGAGCATGGGCGACGACGACCAGTATTGCCAGGCTGGCGGCAAGGTCGCGGTCGGCTCGCCCGAATATGTCGCCTGCCGCAAGGATCGCGACGTCCAGCGCCAGAATGCCGAAGCCCGTACCGATCGGCGGCAACGCAATCTCGGCGAATACATGATGAACAATCCGGATCGCCATTAGGCGCCGGGCCGAATTCCCTTAAGCTATCGGCTCGCCGCCGTACGTTCATGAGCGGCCCTTTTTGATGAGACCAGGTCCTGTGCTTGTGGAAGGCGAGCTCGCGTTGCAACGTGACAGGATCGGTGAGCTCGACGGGCTGCGCGCGATCGCGTTGCTGATCGTCGTGATCTGGCACTATTTCGGCGCGCCGGATGGGCCGCAGGGGTGGCCTTGGAAATTGCTGCATGTCGGCCGCTTCGGCGTCGACCTGTTCTTCATCCTGTCCGGCTATCTCATCACGGATATTCTGCTGCGCCACCGCGCGGCCGAACGATATTACTCGGCCTTCTACGGCAGGCGCGCGTTTCGCATCTGGCCGCTCTACTACCTGATGTGCGCTTGCGCTCTGATCGGCTGGTATTTTTCGCTAAGCCCCGATCTGTTCGACACCAGGGGCGTGCCCGGCTGGCTGTATCTGTTCGGCTTGCAGAATTTCGGCATGGCCAAGGCGCAGACCGACGGCGCTTACTTTCTGGCCGTAACCTGGTCGCTGGCGATCGAGGAGCAGTTCTATCTGCTGTTTCCGTTGCTGGTCCGGAACATCCCGTCCGAGCGGCTGTTCGCGATCCTGCTGGTGCCGATCCTGATCTGTCCGATCGGACGCCTGATCGATAGCGCGCTGCCGGACGCCTATGGCTGGTACGTGCTGCCGCAATTCAGGATCGATTCGCTGGCGATCGGCGCGCTGATCGCCTGGTGGCGTCTCTATCGCAAGCCGGATGCCGAGGTCTCCAGGCGCGTCGCCGCCATCCTCAAATGGTCGAGCATGTCGCTTCCCCTGCTGTGGCTGTTCGGATGGAAACGCTGGTCGGTGGCGTTCTCGCACACGCAGGTCGAGATCTTCTTCGGTTCCCTGCTGTTCGTCGTGCTGGAAAATCGCGGCTCGCCGAAACTCGCACTGCTGCGCAGTTCGGTCGCGACCTTCTTCGCCAGGACGTCCTACGCGGCGTATCTCACCCACCACGTCATCCTGTACCTGCTGTTCGCCGTGCTGCATCAACCGAGGACGGTCGGGAGCCTCGCCGGCATCTCGCTGACCTTCGGCGCGCTCGCGCTGACGTTCGCCCTGTGTGCCCTGAGTTATCGCTATTTCGAGCGTCCGCTGCTCGACTTCGCCCACCGGCGCTTCTCGTTCGGGTGAGCGCAACGCGTCACCGGCGCGCCGCTCGCGGGATCAAGGCTGCGCGCGTGCCGCAAACAAAAACGCGGCGAGTTGCCCGCCGCGTTTTGTAGTCCGGTCTTCGATAAACGGAGCCGGCGCTTTATTCGTCGTCGTCGGCCTTCTTGCCGCCGATCGTCTTCAGCTTGGCGAACACGGCATCGACATTGAGATCGTCGTGCCGCTCGATCGGCTGATCGTCGAGCTCGTCCTTGCGCGTGGTCTCGGAGGCCGGCAGCAGCGTGGCGCCGCCGTAAACGGTCGTGGTCGGCTTCTCCTTGGCAGCGCGCTGCACCTCGAAATCGAGTTCGATCTGCGAGCACAGGCCGAGCGTCACCGGGTCCATCGGGGTCAGGGTCGAGGCGTTCCAGTGGGTGCGGTCGCGCACGCTGGCGATCGTGGTCTTGGTCGTGCCGACCAGACGCATGATCTGGGCGTCCTTCAGCTCGGGGTGGTTGCGCACCAGCCAGAGGATCGCGCTCGGCCGCTCATGGCGACGCGACACCGGGGTGTAGCGCGGGCCCTTCTTCTTGGCGGCGGTCGGCAGCACCACCTTGCTCTCCTGGAGCCTGAGACGGTAATTCTGGTCCCGCTCGCCGCGCTCGATCTCCTCGCGGGTCAGCTGGCCGTTCGAAATCGGGTCCATGCCCTTGATGCCCTGGGCCGCGTCGCCGTCGGCGATGGCGCGCACCTCCAGGGGATGCATTTTGGTGAAATCGGCCACCTGATCGAACGTCAGGGCGGTATTATCGACCAACCACACGGCAGTCGCCTTCGGCATCAGCGGTGCGTTGCTCATGGCAAATCTCCTTTGTGCTTCGCCCACCTCTGTAGAGGCGAAGCTGGTAGTCATCGGCGATGACGGGAATTATAGGGCCTATATAAGCCCTCCGGGGGGAATGGCGCAATGGGCCAGCAAAATCGCCTTGACAGCGCCCGAAAGCAGTCCCAAGTCCTTATCCTAACTGGCCGTTCCCCGCCCGCCGGCGAGGGGTGATTCGGTCCCGAGATTGCCCCGAGACAGCCTGATGTCAGCGAAAAAACCCGATCTTAGAATCGTGCTTTGTTCCCCCCGCGGCTTTTGCGCCGGGGTGGTCCGCGCCATCGATACGGTCGAGCGCGCGCTCACCATTTATGGTGCCCCGGTCTATGTCCGGCACGAAATCGTCCATAACAAGTATGTGGTCGACAGCCTGAAGACCAAAGGCGCCATTTTCGTCGAGGAATTGGCCGAAATCCCCGACGATACCAATGCGCCGGTGGTGTTTTCGGCCCATGGTGTTCCCAAGTCGGTTCCGGCCGAGGCCAAATCCCGCAATTTCTTCTCGCTGGACGCGACCTGCCCGCTGGTGACCAAGGTCCACCGCGAGGCGGCGATCCATTTCAAGCGCGGCCGCGAGATCCTGCTGATCGGGCATTCCCATCACCCCGAGGTGGTCGGCACCCTGGGCCAGCTGCCAGAGGGCGCCGTGACCCTGATCGAGACCGCCGAGGATGCCAAAACCTTCGTCCCGAAGGACCCTGACAACCTCGCTTTCGTGACCCAGACCACGCTGTCGATCGACGACACCGCGGAGATCGTGGCGCTGCTCAAGGAGCGCTTCCCGAACGTCAACGGTCCGCACAAGGAAGACATCTGCTACGCCACCACCAATCGCCAGCTCGCGGTGAAGAAGGTGGCGCCGGTGGTCGATGCCCTGATCGTGGTCGGTGCGCCGAACTCGTCGAACTCGCAGCGCCTGCGCGAGGTCGCCGAGCGCGAGGGCTGCCCCATTGCGATTCTTGCCCAACGTGCCAGCGACATCGACTGGAGCAGGTTCGAAGGCATCAAGAGCCTCGGCATCACCGCAGGCGCCTCGGCGCCGGAAGTGATCGTCGAGGAGATCATGGGCGCCTTCGCCGAGCGCTTCGAGCTTCACGTGGAGACGGTCTCGGCCGCGGAAGAGAACGAGTTCTTCCCGCTGCCGCGTTCGCTGCGGCCCGACGCTGCCGCCGCGGAATAGACCATATGGCGGTCTACACCGACGTTGCCGCCGAAGACCTCGCGGAATTCCTCAAGAGCTACGACATCGGCGAATTGCTCTCCTACAAGGGCATCGCCGAGGGCGTCGAGAATTCGAACTTCCTGCTGCACACCAGCCAGGGCGCCTACATCCTCACGCTCTATGAGAAGCGCGTGGCGGAGGACGACCTGCCGTATTTCCTGTCGCTGATGGCGCATCTCGCCGAGCGCGGGGTGTCGTGCCCGCAGCCGGCGCGCAACCGCAAGGGTGAGGTCACCAGCCGCCTCGCCGGCCGGCCCGCGGCGATCATCAACTTCCTCGAAGGCATGTGGCCGCGCCGGCCGAACGTGACGCATTGCTCCGGCGTCGGCGAGGCGCTGGCCAAAATGCATCTGGCCGGCCGCGACTTTCCGCTGGTCCGCAACAATCCGCTGTCGGTCTCCGGCTGGCGGCCGCTGTTCGGTCTTGCCGCCGCGCGGGCCGACAGCGTGCAGCAGGGTCTGCACGACTTCATCGCGCGCGAGCTCGATCATCTCGAAGCCGCGTGGCCGGCGGATCTGCCTGTCGGCGTGATCCATGCCGACCTGTTTCCCGACAACGTCTTCTTCCTCGGCGACAAGGTCTCGGGCCTGATCGACTTTCCGTTCGCCTGCAACGACATCCTAGCCTACGACGTTGCGATCTGCCTCAACGCCTGGTGCTTCGAGCCGGATCATTCCTTCAACGTCACCAAGGCGCGCGCGCTGCTCAATGCTTATGGCCGTGAGCGGCAATTGTCGGCGTCGGAACAGGCCGCGCTGCCGCTGCTCGCGCGCGGCGCCGCGCTCCGCTTCCTGCTGACGCGCCTGGTCGATTTCCTCAACGTGCCCGAGGGTGCGCTGGTGCAGCCGAAGGACCCGCTGGAATACGTCCGCAAGCTGCGCTTCCACCAGAACGTCGCGAGCCTCAACGACTACGGCATCACGCCGGCAGGGTGCGCGGCGTGAGCGATAAGCCGCATGTGATCGTGTTCACCGATGGTGCCTGCTCCGGAAACCCCGGGCCGGGCGGCTGGGGCGCGATCCTCAGATTCGGCGACGTCGAGAAGGAATTGAAGGGCGGCGAGGCGCACACCACCAACAACCGCATGGAGCTGATGGCGGCGATCTCGGCGCTGGAAGCCCTGAAGAAGCCCTGCGTGGTCGACCTCACCACCGACAGCCAGTACGTCCGCCAGGGCATTACCGGATGGATTCACGGCTGGAAGCGCAATGGCTGGCGCACGGCCGACAAGAAGCCGGTCAAGAATGTCGAGCTGTGGCAGCGCCTCGACGCCGCGCTGAAGCCGCATGAGGTGCGCTGGCACTGGATCAAGGGCCATGCCGGCCACGCCGAGAACGAACGCGCCGACGAGCTGGCGCGCGAGGGCGTGGCGATGGCGAGGTTGAAGGGGTAGGGCGGCACCGGCTGCGCTGGTCCCATCCTGCGGCACCATTCCCTCGGAGTTCGGCGGCCTTCCCCTCTCCCCTTGTGGGAGAGGGTGGACGCGATGCGTAGCATCGCGGACGGGTGTGGGGTCTGTCTCCGCGGAGAGAACCCCTCATCCGGCGCGGATTGCATCCGCGCCACCTTCTCCCACAAGGGGAGAAGGAAGAAGCGACAGCTCAGAGTTGCCCGAGCAGCGTGTCGCCGCCGGAGACCTCGACCTTGCCCGGAGCCGGCTCCTTGTTGAGCTTCTTCACCACGCCGTCCTCGACCAGCATCGAGTAGCGGTGGGAGCGGATGCCGAGGCCGTTGCCGGAGGCGTCGAGCTCCATGCCGATCGCCTTGGCGAAGTCGGCATTGCCGTCGGCCAGGAAGACGGCTTCGTCGCGCTGGTCGGTGTCGCGCTTCCAGGCGTTCATCACGAAGGCGTCGTTGACCGAGACGATCGCGATGGTGTCGACGCCCTTGTTCTTCATGGCATAGGCGTTGAGGAAGATGCTCGGCAGATGCATCTTGTGGCAGGTGCCGGTGTAGGCGCCGGGCACGGCGAACAGGGCGACCTTCTTGCCCTTGAAAATGTCGTCGGTGGTTTTGACCTGCGGGCCCTCGGCGGTCATCACGCGAAACTTGGCTTCCGGCAGCTTGTCGCCAACATTGATCGTCATCGTTGTTCTCCCTCGGTGAAGCGGAATTGTCTTAAACCCGGCGGTTGGACCGCACAATACGACCTGCCGCAGGAACGGCAATGCCGAAGCGCAGTCACCGTTCCGTCATCAGCCGGAAAACCCGCCGGCGTCGAGGAAGGCCTGCTCTTCCGCGGTGGTTTCCCGGCCCAGCAGCCGGTTACGGTGCGGGAAACGGCCGAACCGGCGGATGATCTCGGCGTGGTCCTCGGCGTATTTCAGGTTGTCGGGATGGCAGTCGTATTGCCGGAATAGCGTCACGCAGCGCTGCTGGTCGTCGAGATCTTCCGAATGCTCGAAAGGCAGATAGAGGAATTCGCGCAGCACCGGGTCGGTCCGCGCATCGACGCCGCGGTCGATGGCGCGCCTTGCCACCTCACGCGCCAGCGCATCGCTTGAAAAGGTCCTCGCGTCGCCTCGAAACAGGTTTCGCGGAAACTGGTCGAGCACGATGGTCAGCGCGAGCGCGCCCGCGTCGCTGGCCTCCCATGACGACAATTCGCCGGCAGCCGCCTTCTGCCAGGTGGCAAGGAAGCGGCTGCGGATTTCGGCATCGAAGGCGTCGTCGTGCGCGTACCAGCGGTCGCGGCCGGCGTCTCGCCAGAACGCGATGACATCAGCGGGCGTCGCGAGGCGCACGTCAGTCGTATCCAACGTCAGCCTCACTCACGCTCTAGGCCGCAGCCTTCTTCTCGTCGCGCAGCTCGCGGCGCAGGATCTTGCCGACATTGGTCTTCGGTAGGTCGGCCCTGAACTCGATCTGCTTCGGCACCTTGTAGGCGGTGAGCTGGGTGGCGGCGAACTTGATGATGTCCTCCGCGGTGACGTTCGGGTCCTTCTTGACCACGAAGGCCTTCACCGCCTCGCCGGACTTCGCATCGGGGACGCCGATCACGGCGCATTCGAGCACGCCCGGATGGCTCGCCAGCACTTCCTCGATCTCGTTCGGATAGACGTTGAAGCCCGAGACCAGGATCATGTCCTTCTTGCGGTCGACGATCTTGGTATAGCCCTTCTCGTCCATCACGCCGATGTCGCCGGTGCGGAAATAGCCGTCCGCGGTCATCACCTTGGCGGTCTCGTCAGGCCTGTTCCAGTACCCCGACATCACCTGCGGGCCCTTGGCGCAGATTTCGCCGGCTTCGCCGAGCGGCAGTTCATTGCCGTCGTCGTCGCGGATCGAGAGCCAGGTCGAGGGGACCGGAAGGCCGATCGTCCCGGAGAACTCAGTGATCGTCGCGGGATTGCACGTCAGGGTCGGCGAGGTCTCCGACAGACCATAGCCTTCCGACAACGAGATCCCCGTGACTTTCAGCCATTTTTCAGCGACCGGCTTTTGCGTCGCCATGCCGCCGCCATTGGCGATCTTCAGCTTGGAGAAATCCAGCTTGTCGAAGCCTGGCGTGTTCAGCAGGCCATTGTAGAGCGTGTTGACCGCCGGGAAAAAGCTGACCTGATACTTCGCCAGCTCCTTGATGAAGCCGGCCATGTCGCGCGGATTGGGGATCAACAGATTGGTGCCGCCGGAGCGCACGCCCAGCAGGTAGCACGCGGTCAGGGCGAAGATGTGATAGAGCGGCAGCGCGCAGACGATGACCATCTGGTCGACGATCGGCGGCTTCTTCAGCGCCGGCTGCAGCCAGGCGTCATTCTGCAGCACGTTGGCGAGCACGTTCTGGTGGATCAGCGTGGCGCCCTTGGAAACGCCCGTGGTGCCGCCGGTATATTGCAGGAAGGCGACGTCCTGGCGTGTCAGCACGGGCTTGTTGAGCTTCATGCCGCGGCCGGCCGACAGCGCCTCGTTGAAGCTGACCGCACCCGGGATCGACCAGGCCGGCACCATCTTCTTAACCCGGCGCACCACCAGGTTGACGATGACGCCCTTGAAGCCGAGCAGGTCGCCCGTGCTGCCGACGATCACGTTCTTCACGGCGGTGTTCGCCAGCACCTTCTGCACGGTGGTGGCGAAGTTCTCCAGCACGATGATCGCTTCCGCGCCGGAATCCTTGAGCTGATGCTCGAGCTCGCGCGGGGTGTAGAGCGGATTGACGTTGACCACGGCATAGCCGGCGCGCAGCACGGCGGCGGTCGCGACCGGATATTGCAGCACGTTCGGCATCATCAGTGCGACCCGTGCGCCCTTCTGCAGCCCCTTGCTCTGCAGGTAGGCGCCGAGCGCGGTCGACATCTCGTCGAGCTCGCGATAGGTGATCGCCTTGTCCATGCAGATGAACGCCTTGCGGTCGGCGAACTTCTTGAAGCTCTCTTCCAGCAATTCGACCAGCGACGAATATTGCGTGATATCGATATCGGCGGGCACGCCGGCTGGATAATGCTTGAGCCAGATGCGCTCCATAGTGGTTATTCCCTCTCTCAAAATTTGACTGACGTCCCGGATTGCTTCCGGTTTTCCGACCCTTGGTCGTATTATTCCTGGCCGCGGTATTTCGGGCAGTATTGAGCGATGCCGCGGCCAATGGCAAGCCGCTGCGCGCTATCGACGCATTGGGAGATCGTAAGGGGGGACGCTCTGTTAGCCTGCCGGCTTGGCGTCGGCCTTCGGCTTCTCAGCCTTGGGCTTTGCAGCGGGCTTGGCTGCCGCCGGCTTGCCGGCAGGCTTTGCGGCGGCCGGCTTGTCCGCGGTGGGCTTCGCAGCTGCGGCATCCGGCTTGGCGTTGGCGTGACGCACCGGCTTGGCCGCCGGCTTGCTGTCCGACTTAGAGTTGTCCGACTTGGAGGCGCTCTTGGCGTCACCCTTGGCGTCGTCAGCCGCATCGGACTTCTTGCCGGCGACACGGGTGTGCTTGCCCTTGGCGCGCTTGGCCGGCTGCAGTTTCTCGGTGTCGGCCTCGACTGCGGCGATCAACGCAGCGCCGGTCTTGGTCGGTCCCGTATAAACCACGACCGGTTCGGACGCCGCCGCCGGCTGCGCAAGCATGTCGGCCGGCTTTGTCGGCATCGCGGCCTGCAGGCCCGAGGCGAAGAAGCTCACGCCGCTGTCGCCGTTGGTGCCCGCGCCGGCGCTGGCGACGGTGTCTTCACCGTCCTCGTCGCTGGCGGGCCGTTTGTGCTTGGCGCCGCACATCTCCTCGCGCAGGTTCGGCGGGGTGGTATCGATCGGCACCAGATTGTCGACGGTGCCGAGCGAGGGCCGCAGCCACGCCAACCCGTTATTGGCAAAGCCGCGATCCAGCAGCTGCGCGGCGCGGATCGCGCGCATCCGGCCCGAGGAGGCGCCGAGCACCACGGCGATCAGCCGCTTGCCGTCGCGCGTCGCCGACGCCACCAGATTGTAGCCGGAGGCGCAGATGAAGCCGGTCTTGAAGCCGTCGGCGCCGGGATAGCGGCCGATCAGCTTGTTGAAGTTCTGGGTGACGCGGCGGCCGAAGCGGATCGACGGGATGTGGACGAAATACTCGTATTCCGGCAGATCGCGGATGATGGCGCGGGCGAGGATCGCCATGTCGCGCGCCGAGGTGATCTGGCCATCCGCGGGCAGGCCGTTCGGGTTGACGTAGCTCGTCTGCGTCATGCCGAGCTTTTGCGCGGTCTGGTTCATTTCGCCGGCAAAGCCGTCGATCGAGCCGCCGATGCCCTCGGCCAGCACCACGGCCATGTCGTTGGCCGACTTCACCAGCATCATCTTCAGCGCGTTGTCGACGGTGACCTGGGTGCCGGGCCGAAGCCCCATCTTCGAAGGCGACTGCGATGACGCGGTCGGCGACACCGTGAGCAGCGTGTCGAGCGACACCCGGCCATCCTTGACCGCCTTCAGCGTCACATAGGCGGTCATCAGCTTGCTGAGCGAGGCCGGATACCACGGCATCGTCGCATTGTCGGCCTGCAGCACTTTCCCGGTATCGGCCTCGACGACCAGCAGCGCCTCGGCCTGCGCGATCTGTGGCGTTGCGATGGCGAGCATCGCTGTGGCCAGAATCCATTTCAACGACGGGCGCAGCGGGCGAGGAAAATACACGACGGTTCCGGTCCTTTGAGACCCGCCTTCGAGAAGGAGGTCTTGCGATGTGACGTACGGGTTTCAAGCGTGTCCGGCGCCGCTTTGCGGCGATGCAAACCCTATACCGGCTTGCCAGCAGAGAACAGAGGCCGGCCAATTATATCGTGGACGAAATCGGCTGAATTTCGGCAGCCGCCTCAATTGGAAAGGGGAGAATTATGGTGCCTCGATGCCGGCGCGCGCCTGTTCCTGGACCATGAACTGGGCCCGCGCCAGTTCGGCAAAACGGCCGCCTTTCGTCACCAGTTCATCGAAAGTTCCGCTTTCGATCACCCGTCCCTGGTCGAACAGCAGGATGCGGGTGGCGTAGCGGATGGTCGAGAGACGGTGCGCGATCACGAAGGTGGTGCGGCCCTTCATCACTTCGTCGAGAGCGGCGTTGACCTTGGCCTCGGTGACGGCGTCGAGCGCGCTGGTCGCCTCGTCGAGGATCAGGATCGGCGGATCCTTGAGCAGCGCACGCGCAATTGATAATCGCTGACGTTCGCCGCCGGACAGCATGCGGCCGCGCTCGCCGGCATGGGTGTCGAACTTCTTTTCGCTGCGCTCGATGAAGTCCAGCGCCTGGGCACGTGTCGCGGCGGTACGCAGCTCCTCGTCGGTCGCGTCAGGCTTGCCGACGCGGAGGTTCTCAGCGAGCGAACGGTTGAACAGCAGCGCCTCCTGAAACACTACGCCGATGTTCCGCCGCAGCGCCGTCAGCTTCATCGCGCGTATGTCCATGCCGTCGATCTTGATGATGCCGGATTGCGGATCGAACGCGCGATGCAGCAGTGCGATCGCGGTGGACTTGCCGGCGCCGGTCGAGCCGACCAGAGCGATGGTCTGGCCCGGCAATGCGGTGAAGCTGAGATCTTCGATCGCCGGCCGCTTGCCGTCATAGGAGAACGAGACGTCGTTGAATTCGACGAGGCCGGACAGCCGGCCGGGGTCGATCGCACCGGGCCGGTCGCGCACCGCCGGCACCGCATCGAGCACGTCGAAGAATTCCTGCAGCCGAGGCGCTTCCATGAACACATTGTTGATGAAGCTCACCACCTGCTCGAGCTTCTGGATCAGCATGGTGGCGAACGAGACGAACATCACGATCTCGCCGACCGTGGTGAGGCCCTCGTTGTGGAGTGCGATGCCGACGGTGAAGATCGCGAGCACCGTGATGGTGGTCGAGGCGCGCGTGATCACGGTGACCAGCGCCCACCATGACAGCACCGGCATCTGCACCGCGAGCAGCTTGTCGGCGACGTAGCGCAGGCCCTGCACCTCGGAATCGATCCGCACGAAGCTCTGCACCAGCGCGACATTGCCGAGCGCGTCTGAGGCGCGTGCCGAGAGGTCGCTGTAATAGGCCTCGACCTCGCTCTGCATGCCGTAGGTCTTGCGCACCACCAGCGTGGTCAGCACGGTGAACACGACACAGAGCGCGAACAGCAGGATCGCCAGCCGCCAGTTGATGTAGAGCGCGAGCGGCAACAGCACGATCAGCGACATGATCGCGGCGAAATGCTCGCGGAAGAAGCCGAGCCAGAGCCGCCACAGCGCGTCGGTGCCGTTCAGCATCACCTTCATCAGCCGCCCGGAATGGGTGCCGGAGTGGAAGGTCAGCGGCAGCTGCAGGATGTGCTCGAAATAATCCGTCAGCACGGCCTGGCGCTGGCGATGCGCCAGCCGGTCGGCCTGTAGTGCTACGATCGCGCTGCAGCCGATCGTGAACAGGCCGAACGCCGCCCAGGCCGCGAGCAGCGGCCATGCCGAGGAGGTCGCAAACAGCCCGGTGACCGGGCGGCCGGACAGCACGTCGACGATTTTGCCGAACAGCACCGGCTCGGCGAATTGCGCGCCGGCGAGCAGCATGTTGGCGGCGGCGAGGATCCAGCCGAGCCGCGCCTCCTTGCCGAGCAGTTCGAGGACGCGGGTGTAGAGGCGAAGCATGGACATGCCGGCGGGACTCGTCAGCGGTGGGCGCCCGATCAGGCGGGATGCAATCTAATCAGGGTTCGCGGGCGAGGGCCAGCGGGTGAGCGCGTCATCCTCAGGGGGACGGGTTGAACAGCGGTGCAACATATCCGGTGTTTGGTGCCCTTCGTCAGTCGTGCATTCGCGTGCGATCAATTCACCAGCCGACCGTCGATCGGCGGCAGGAACTGGTCGTCGAAGATGTCGGCGGCGTGCGGCCGCTTCTGGAATTTGACGTCCTCCGCGAGCTGGTCGAGCGACCGCTCGAAGCGCTCCGGCTCGATGCCGCCGAGGCCGTCGCGTTTCACCTCGCCGGTCAGGATGTTGTCGCGGATGATGGCGCCCAGCCGCTCGAGCTCGAGATCGCGCGAGCCGCCATCCATCCGGCTCGCCACCTCGCTCGCCGCGCGGGCCGGGTCCTTGACCGTGAGGTTGGTGCCGCCGATCACGGCGCGCACGAAGCCTTTCACCGCGTCCGGTTTCGCCGCGGCAAGGCGCGGGCTGACGATCACGGCGAAGCCATAGGCTTCGCAGCCATAGTCGGCGAAGCGCAGCACCGCGAGATCGTCGGCAGGCACGCCGCGGTCGCGCAAATTGATCGCCGAGAGATAGGAGAAGCCGGTGACGGCATCGATCTGGCCTGCGGAGAGCATCGGCTCGCGCACCGCGGCGCTGATCGTGTTCTGCTTCACGCTCGCAAGCTTGATGCCGTTCTGCTTGGCGACTGCGGGCCACAGCCGGATCGAGAGGTCACCCTCGGCGACGCCGAGGTTCTTGCCCTGGATGTCGGTCAGCGCCTTGATGCCCCGGCTTTTGCGGGCAATGATCGCATAGGGCGCCTGGTTGAACAGCACGAACACCGCCTTGACGGGAGCCGCACCAGGCTTGTCGCGAAAGCGGATCAGCGAGTTGATGTCGACGAGGGCGAAATCGCTCGATCCGTCGGCGACGCGCGCGATCGCATCCGCCGAACTGGTGGCGACGTTGGTGCCGACGCTGAGGCCCTCGGCGCTGAACAGGCCGCCGGCCGACGCCATCACGAACGGGGCCGCGGCCGCATCGAGTGGACGGTCGAGCGTGAACTGGATGGTGAGCGGTTGCGGCGCATCGCCGGCGCGCAGCGGTGTGACGGCCGGCCACACGCCGCCCGAAAGGCCGATCATGCCGGCTAGTATCCAGCGGAGAACGGTGGTCCGACTTACCTGCATCATGACATCCGGGAGGCGAGACAAAGTGCCGCGCCGGCTGCGCCTGTTTCATGACATCGAATGCGCCAACGCAAAGGTCATTTCAAGCTGCAATTTCAAGCGCCAATTGCACGCATTCTGGCCCCAGCAAGGTGAACGGCCGATGACTGCGTCGATTTCACGTCAGGGTTGTTCAGCTTGCATTCGGGTTGGGGAACCTAATCTAGGTGGAGTGGGTTAGCTCACCGAGGCCCGTCGGGCCGGCTTCCACAAAGGATGACTGCAATGTTTGCGCGAAAAGGTGTTTTTTCGTCCATTGGCCGCGCAGCCACATTGGCAACGGTTGCCGCGGTGGCGTTGACGGCCGTTGAGCCGACGATGGCGTTCGCGGGTTCTGCTCCGGCGGGCAAGGCCGCCGCCGTGACCACATCGCACGGCACGAGCGGCGCGACCGACATCAGCGCGCGCCGTCGCTACTATCGTGGCGGAGGCGGTGGCGCGGCCGCTGCGGCCGTATTCGCCGGGATCGTCGGCACGGGTCTGGCAATTGCCGCAGCCCAGAACCGTCGCGACTATTACGACTCCTACGGCTACTACGATGGCGGCCCGGGCTACTATGGCGGACCCGCCTATTATGGTGGCGGCCCGGCCTATTACGGCGGCGGACCGTATTATGGTTATCACGGCTATTACGGGCGCCGCTCGGCACTGCCCTATACGCCGTACTGACACCATCGTCGGTTCTCAGAACTGTCACAAAAGATCGGATCCACCGGCTGCGAGGCCGGTGGATTTTTCGTTGTCGGCTTGCCCGTTAACACGCTGGCGACGCGTTTCGATTAGGCTCGAAGGATGAGTGATTCGATCGAGCGGCTTTACCAGGCGGTGATCGTGGCCAAGGATCTTGATCCGGCTACGTCGCGCACGGCACGGCTGTTCCAGCGCGGGCCGGCCAAGATGGCCAAGAAGCTCGCGGAGGAAGCGGTCGAGGTCGTGATCGACGCCGTCAGCGGCAAGCCGGATGCGGTGGTCCGCGAGAGCGCGGACCTGCTCTACAATCTCACCGTTCTCTGGGCATCGGCCGGCGTCAAGCCGGGGGATGTCTGGCGCGAGATGGAGCGGCGCGAGCGGCTGCTCGGGATCGCCGAGAAGCTGCCGAAGTCGCCGGTCAAGGTCTCGAAGTCCCTGCCCAAGACCGCATCCGTTCCGGTGGTTCGGCGTCGAATTGTCGCGCTGGAGAACCGGCTGCGCAAACGGCAGTCGTAAATCAACCAAATTCGATCCATTCCCGGCATGGACAAATCCGCTCCATGATGGTTCATCGCGCCCATGTTGAAACGGATTTACGACTGGTGCGTCGCGGCGGCCGACAAGCCCTACGCGCTGTGGATTCTCGCCGCCGTCGCCTTCGCCGAGAGCTCCTTCTTCCCGATCCCTCCCGACATCATGCTGTTGCCGATGTCGTTGGCGCGGCCGAAGCGGGCCTGGTGGTTCGCTGCGGTCTGCACCGTCGCGTCCGTCGCCGGCGGCGTGCTCGGCTACGCGATCGGCGCGCTGCTCTATGACTCGCTCGGACAGTGGCTGATCCATCTCTACGGCCTGTCCGACAAGGTCGACGCGTTCCGCGCCTCCTATGCCGAGTGGGGCGCCGTGATCATCCTCGTGAAGGGGTTGACGCCGATCCCCTACAAGCTCGTGACGATCACGTCGGGCTTTGCCGGCTACAACATCTGGCTGTTCATCCTGTGCTCGATCGTCGCACGCGGCGGCCGCTTCTTCTTCGTCGCGGTGCTGCTCAACCGCTTTGGCGATGTGATCCGCGCCGAGCTCGAGAAGCGGCTCGGCCTGTGGGTTGCGCTCGGCGCGATCGTGCTGGTGCTGGGCTTTGTCATCGCGTTCAAGCTGATCTAGAGCTTCGGTTCTGATTGAATCAGAACCGAAGCTCCAGCTTGTTGTTTCGACGCGTTTTCTTCACGCGAGCCGGTATCCACTTCGCTCGAAAACGCTCTAACCAAAGTTCTAGCCGTTCGCGTCTTTGCTCGCGGACGGCTTCGGACTACGGTCGCTGCGTTGGCTGATGGAATCGACGACCGGTGAATCTCGCGAGACTCAATCCCGCCAGGACCTGCGTTGCGATGGCGGGCCTTGCGCTGTCGATGGCGCTGCCTGCGACCGACGGCGCGCGGGCACAGACCGCGCCGCCCGCGCTCGGCGTGCAGTCGCCGGCGCAGCAGCCTGTTGAGGTCCAGCCGCAGCAGATCGAGTTGCCGCCGGCGCCGGTCGAGCGCGAGAATCCGGGACTGATCAACGAAATCGGAAAGCTGTTCGAGAAGTCGAAGTCGGTGCTGCCGCAGCTGAAGAGCCCCAGCGAGACCATGAACGACCTAACCAACATCGCGCGTCCCTCGACGATGGTGACCGGGCGCGCAGCCTGCGTGGTGGCCTCGAACGGTGCGCCGGATTGCAAGATCGGCGCTGACCGGCTTTGCCAGAGCAAGGGGTTCAAGGAAGGCAAGAGCATCGATACCGACGCCTCCGAGAAATGCACGCCGCTGGTCTATCTGCCGGGCCACAAGCGCGGGCCGAACGACTGCAAGACGGAAAATTTCGTGACGCGGGCAGTCTGCCAATAAGGCGGGCAAAATTGCCTCTGGGATGCCACACGCCTGCGAAAAATGCCGCGTGTGGATGAGGTTTTGTCACCCTTTTTGCAGCGCCATAACGCAATACTTGACACTGGAAAGATTGCCTTGTTGGTATGACGGTCAGCATTGAGACCAACCAACTTGAGGATCCGCCGCCAATGTCCATGCCTGCTCTGTTCAAGGGCCGCCTGTCTCTTCCCGTGATCGGGGCGCCGCTGTTCATCATCTCGGTGCCTGACCTGGTCATCGCACAGTGCAAGGCCGGCGTGGTCGGCTCGTTTCCGTCGCTGAACGCGCGGCCGCCGGAACTGCTCGACGAATGGCTGTACCGGATCAAGGAAGAGCTTGCCGCCTACGACAAGGCGCATCCGGAGCGGCCGTCAGCGCCGTTCGCGGTCAACCAGATCGTGCACAAGTCGAACAACCGGCTCGATCACGACATGGCGCTTTGCGAGAAGCACAAGGTGCCGATGATCATCTCATCGCTCGGCGCGCGCGAGGAGCTCAACCAGGCTGTCCATGGCTGGGGCGGCATCGTGTTCCACGACGTGATCAACCAGAAGTTCGCACACAAGGCGATCGAGAAGGGCGCCGACGGCCTGATCCTGGTTGCGGCCGGCGCCGGCGGTCATGCCGGCACGCTGTCGCCGTTCCCGTTCGTGTCGGAGACGCGGCAGTGGTTCGACGGGCCGATCGCGCTGTCGGGCACCATCGCCAACGGCCGCGCCATTCGCGCCGCGCGCATCATCGGCGCCGACTTCGCCTATATCGGCTCCGCCTTCATCGCGACCAAAGAGGCGAACGCGGTCGAGGGCTACAAGAGCATGATCACCAATTCGTCCGCCGAGGACATCGTCTACTCCAATTTGTTCACCGGCGTGCACGGCAACTATTTGAAGCCGTCGATCGTCGCGGCGGGCATGGATCCGGAAAACCTGCCGACCTCCGATCCCTCGAAGATGAGCTTCGGGACGGACTCGTCCGGAGAGCGTGCCAAGCCGAAGGCCTGGAAGGAGATCTGGGGCTCCGGCCAGGGCGTCGGCAGCATCTCCAAGGTGGTGCCCGCGGCCGAGCTGATTGGTCGGTTCAAGAAAGAGTATGACGAAGCGGTCGATCCGGCGCTTGGCTGATGGAGCCGATCTTTCGCGTTGACGGCGACCGTGTCGTCACCAGTCCCGATGCCGCGGGTCCATGGGACCCGCGGATGCAGCACGGCTCCGCGCCGGCCGCGCTGGTGGTGTGGGCTGCCGAAGCCATCCCGACGCCGGTGCCGATGCGGATCGCGCGGGTCACGATCGACCTGATGCGTCCGGTGCCGGTGGCGCCGCTGACGGTCCAGAGCGAGATCCTGCGCGACGGCCGCAAGATCCAGCTGTGCGGCGTCAGGCTGCTCGCCGACGGTGTCCTCGTCGTCTCGGCCACCGTGCTGAAGATCAAGCAGCAGGCGGCCGAGCTGCCGCCGGATATCGCAGCCCTTCCGGTCGATCTGCCCGGCCCCGACGAAAGTATGGTCGAGCCGGGTAATCTTGCGAACAGTCCGTTCACGAAGAACATCTCGATGCGGGCCGCGCGCGGCCGCTTCGGCGTGCTGGGTCCGGGCGCGATCTGGTTCCGCATCAACCAGCCGCTGATCGAGGGCTCCGCCGTCTCGCAGGCGATGCGTGCGGTGGTCGCTTCGGATTTCTCCAACGGCGTTTCGCCGGCGCTCGATTTCGGCCAGTGGACCTTCATCAACGCCGACCTCTCCGTGAGCCTGGCGCGCGAGCCGGTCGGCGACTGGGTGCTGCTCGACAGCGAAACCTGGATCGGGCCTGATGGCGCCGGGCTTGCGATGTCGCGGCTCGCCGATCAGCGCGGCTATTTCGGCAGGGCAGTCCAGAGCCTCGTCATCGAGCGGCGCTAGCGCCGGAGCTTTCACCCACCACGATGGAGAAGGGGCCGCCCGCAGCGGCCCCCGTGCACAAAAATACCCCTGCGGGTCCGGAACGGTTGGTGGCACCAACGAGTTTTGGTCTGGTTAGGGGGTGTCATGACGCGCATCGATCTCGCCGCCGGTTTCCTGGCCAAGGCCGTCCGGCGGCCCTGTCCGTTGCGGGCGGGTGGTATTGGCGCTGCGCGGTGGCTCGGAGCCACGCGGTGAAGCCCGGCCCGTCCTCGGAACGCGCGGTCATCCTCGCCGCGAGCGAGCGGGACGCCGTCAAGACTGCCCACCTGATCAAGGAAGCGGGCTATTACGCCAACATCTGCGGCGATCTCGCCGAGTTCGAGCGCCAGGTCGCAAGTGGGGCGGGCCTTGCCATCATTGCCGATGAGGCGATCAGGACCGCCGACCTTGCCGGCCTGACGCGCTGGCTGAACGAGCAGCCGTCATGGTCGGATTTTCCGATCGTGCTGATGAGCGAGAAGGGCGGACCCGAGCGCAATCCCGAAGCGGCGCGGCTCGGCCGCGCGCTCGGCAATGTCACCTTCATCGAGCGGCCGTTCCATCCGACCACGCTGGTGAGCCTGGTCGCTGCGGCGGTGCGCGGCCGCCGCCGCCAGTACCAGACCCGCCAGATTCTGGAAGACCTGACCGAGAACGAAGACCTGTTGCAGACCGCGCTCGATGCCGGCCATCTCGGCGCGCTCGAACTTCATCTGCCGGAGTTCGAGCTCGAGGCGTCGCCGACCTGCAAGACGTTCTTCGGGCGCAAGCCTCGCGACCCCTTTACCTATCAGGATCTGCTCGAGGCCGTGCATCCCGATGACCGCGCCCGCCGCAGCGAAACTGTCGAGCAAACGCTGCGCACCGGCGCGGACTACCGGATCGAGTATCGCAACATCTGGCCGGACGGCACCCAGCACTGGCTCGACGTGCGCGCCCGCGCGGTGCGCCGGGCCGACGGCAGCATCCGATCGCTGGTCGGGGTCTGCTCCGACATCACCGCGCGCAAGACCGCGGAGATCGAGCGCGAGGCGCTGCTGGCGCAGCTCGCCGCGGAGCGCACCGCGCTTGCCGAGCTCACCGCGACGCTGGAGCAGCGGGTCGAGCAGCGCACCGCCGACCTGATGAAGGAGGTCGCCGCGCGCGAGCGGGCGCAGGAACAGCTCCGCCATGCGCAGAAGATGGAGGCGATCGGCCAGCTCACCGGCGGCGTCGCGCACGACTTCAACAATCTGCTGATGGCGGTGATGGGCAATCTCGATCTGCTGCGCAAGCGGATGCCGGAGGATCCGCGCTTGCGCCGGCTGGTCGATGGCGCGTTGCAGGGCGCCGAGCGCGGTGCCTCCTTGACGCAGCGGCTCTTGGCATTCGCACGGCAGCAGGATTTGCGCGCGGTGCCGGTCGATCTCGGCGCGCTGGTGCGCGATATGAGCGAGTTGCTCGAACGCTCGCTCGGGCCGCGCATCGCGCTGCGGCTCGAGATCCCGGACGGACTGCCGGCGGCCTGCGTCGATGCCAATCAGCTCGAGCTTGCCGTGCTCAACCTTGCGATCAATGCGCGCGATGCGATGCCGGATGGCGGCGTGATCGAGATCCGCCTCGCGGCCTGGCAGGCCAAAAACGATCCCGCGCTGCGGCTGGGCAATTACCTGAAACTGTCGGTGGTCGACAGCGGCAGCGGCATGTCGCCGGACGTGCTGAAACGGGCGATCGAACCGTTCTTCTCGTCAAAGCCGGTGGGCAAGGGGACCGGGCTCGGCCTGTCGATGGTGCACGGGCTCGCGGTGCAGCTCGGCGGCGCGCTGCAGTTGTCGAGCGCGGTCGGCAAGGGCACCACAGCCGTGCTGGTGCTGCCGGTCGCGACTGCCATGCCGGCGATGGAGGTCCCGGCGCCTGCGGCACAGAAGGTCAAGCGCTCGGCGGTGATCCTGCTGGTCGACGACGATCCGCTGATTGCGATGTCGACCATGGAGATGCTGGAGGACCTCGGTCACCGCGTGATCGGCGCCAATTCCGGACCGCACGCGCTCGATATCCTCAGGAGCGACCAGGAGATCGACCTGATGATGACCGACCACGTGATGCCCGGCATGACCGGCCTCGAACTCGCCGCGGCCTCGCGCGAGTTGCGCCCGCATCTCGTCGTGCTGCTCGCCACCGGCTATGCCGAGCTGCCCGA
>DASVOL010000289.1:0-2992 GCA_036383375.1 Bradyrhizobium sp.
GCCAGTCCTGCCGCGCGGCGCGGCCGGTGCGCAGCCGCTCGCGGCAGCTATCGGTGAGCGACATGATGGTCTGGCGGCCGTCGTCCGGATCGGGCGCGCCGCGGACCAGGCCCGCGGCCTCGAGCGCCGATATCGCTGAGCTCATCGACTGCGGACGCATGCCTTCCGATCGCGCCAGGCTGGATACGGTCGCGGGGCCGTCCTTTTCGAGGCGCAGCAGCACCGCGACCTGGGACGGCGGAAGATCCTCGCGCTGGCCTTGCTCGCGCAGCCGGCGCTTCAGCGTTCCGATCAACAGGCGAAGGTCTTCGGCGAGCGCGGATGTACGCGCCGAGCCGGTACGGGTCGCTGCATTGTTCATGCCGGTGACAATGGCATATATGAAGGTAAACTGTAAAGATTGTCTTCGCAGATTACCTTCATATTCCCGTGATCGTCTGGGCTGTGGCCGGACGATGCTTCAAAATCTGAACGGCGCCTGAACTCGGCCTCGGAGTGAATCACATTAGATTTTGTTGTCTTCCGGTGCGCGGTTGTCGATGACTGCGCTCGCGCTCACAACGTGGCGTGTCGTCCCCGCGGTGGCTCGCGGAGTTGTTCGGAATGAAGTTTGATGTTCGTTTCACGGCGATCGGCGTGTCGATCGTCCTCGCTTGCCTGGCACAGCCGGCAGCGGCCCGGAGCTGTGAGGCGCCACCGGCGCTGACATCGGTCGATCCACCCGGCTTCTATCAGAACGCAAGCGGTTACGCTGACGCCATCAAGCCGCTGCATGCGTTCATTGCCGAGGTCAACAACGCCGCCGATCAACGCGACCTCGATTGCGTGATGGACTTGCTCGCAAGCTGGGCGAGGGGAAGTGCGCTGCTGACGATCGGGGCGAACTATCAGGGCGATTTCGAACGCTCGTGGGCCGGGACCGATTTCGCGCTGGCGTTGCTGCGCTTCCCGGGCGCGTCCATCAAGGCCGATCATCGATTCCAGCAGATCAAGCCGTGGCTGATCCGGATCGCCGAGGAAACCCGCGATGCCGATCGCATCAACCACCTCGGCAACAATCTGGTCTATTGGGCCGGGCTCGATCTGATGTCGATCGGCACCCTGACGGATCGGGGCGATCTGGTCGATGCCGGCATGTCCCGGGCGCGCCAGGGTATCAGGGACATCGGCGTCCACGGCGAATTGGAGCGCGAGTTGAAGCGCGGCGAGCGCGCGCTGCACTACCACAACTTTGCGCTGACCCCGCTGGTGTTCTGCGCCGAACTGGCAAGCCGCCGGAACATCGACCTCTATGCGGAGAACAACGGAGCGATCCGTCGGCTCGCCGACCTGATCGTTCGCGCGGTACAGGACGAGCGCAGCTTCGGCGCTCTCACCAACGTTCCGCAGCAGCTCTTCCCCTGGACGTTTCAGGGAGACCTTGCCTGGATGGAGCCGTATTACGCCCGGTTTCACGATCCGCGCTTGCCGTCAATTCTTGGCCCCAGGAGGCCTTTTAATAATCCGAGGCTCGGCGGCAACGTGACGGCAAGCTGGGGCGCGCCCTTGCCGGACTAGTTTGGCAGAAGATGTTGGAGAATGTCTCGATGAGATCGCTTGCTGTCATTATCGTTGCGTTGGTGGCTCGGGCGGCGCGCCGTATTTGGTGGCGGTTCGGGACGACCCCAAGATCTGGAATGGCGGGACATGTGCGTTTGCAGGTCATGACGCGCAGTTTCTGGATCCTCTCACCGTGCCTTTTCCTGACCACGCTCCTTCCTGCGTTAGCTGCCTCGCCCGACCTCTCCGGCGATACGGTAACCATCAAGAACGCGCGGACCGCGCGTCGGCTCGGTGACAAGCTGCATGACGTGCCGAGCGTGCTCGACTATGGAGCCGTGTGCAACACGGTCGTGCTCAGATGGCACCGGGTGTCGATCGCCGCAGGTTCGCGGCAGTTGACAGTGCCTGATGCGTGGTTCGGGCCGGGCGATGTTGGCAAATTGATCGTCATTGCCGGTGCCGGCGCAGGCGGCGCCAATCTGGCCGGCAGCATCACGCAGGTCGAATCCAAATCGCAAATCGTCCTCGCGCTCCCGGCGCAAACGTCGATCGACGTCCATGACGGCTATGTCGCCTATGGCACGGACGATGCGCCGGCGATCAATGCGATCTTCTCGGGCGCTTCGGTCCCGCAATGGGACCTTGGCGAGCTGCGCCTGCCGCATGGCGTATGTGGCGTCGGCGCGACCATCGCGTTGCCGGGCGGCCGCGAGAGGGGCGCGTTCGGCATGGAGCAGGTCACGCTGCGCGGCGGCGGCCGCGGCGTGTCGTGGCTCGTCGCATTGGCGCCGATGCGCGCGGTGATCGAGGACCCGGCCGGTGAGCACAACCAGGCCAACTTGTTCGACTTCGGTATCGACGGTTCCGGCCTGGCGGACTTTGGCGCGGACATCCAGGGCGGTCATGCCGGCCATCACGCCAACCTCTACTACAACGACAGCCGGATCGCGGGCCTGCATCTCGGGACCATCGCCGTCAACCCGGACGGCACGCTGACCAATCCGAAAAGCTGGTACACGAATGTCTGGGAGTTCATGGCCGACCACAGCACGATCACGGCGGATACGACGTCGATCATGCGGCATGGCGCGCCGCTGTTCGGCATCCTCAACTCGGCAGGCGACAGCCATTTCAGCGACATGGTCGTTGCCCATGCCTCGGTCGCCAACGTGCGAGATACCGGCTCAGCCCACAATTTCTACGCCAATGTGCACGCGTGGGGGAGCCCACGTTACGAGTACTGGACGCGAGGAAAGATCCAGTTCGCCAATTGCGAGGTCGACGGTGCGTCGGAAGCCGGCGTGCGCAGCGATGAGGACGGGCTGGTTTGGACCGGAGGCGCAATGATCTCCATGAACAAGGGCGCGCCGGCCGGCTTTTTCTTTCCGACCGCGACAGGTCATCACGCCATCGTCGGTCCTGATATTCAGGATATCCCGTCGCGCGCCTA
>DASVOL010000290.1:0-9351 GCA_036383375.1 Bradyrhizobium sp.
CGATTCTATCCACAGTATCCCCGATATCAGCCAGATGCACCGTCCCTGGTGACGCCGTGACCCGTATCGCCTCGCGCAAGAATGCAGCCTTCTTGGCGATTCGCTCAACCAGATGGATCCGCGCGCCTTGTGTCTCGGCCAGCGCACAGGCCAACACGACACCGGGAAAGCCTCCGCCGCTGCCGAGATCGACCCAGGATTTTGCTGAGGGCGCAAGGCTCAGAAGCTGCAGCGAATCGGAGACGTGCCGGGTCCAGAGATTCGGCAGCGTGGAGGGTGCGACGAGATTGGTTTTGGCCTGCCACTCCAGCAGGAGCGCGATGTAACGGTCGAGCCGCGCCTCTGTTTCACGTGAAACAGGCGTGAGCGCCAGCGCCTCGGCCCTGTCCTTGGCGGAGACGCTGAGTTCGGCAGATTGCGAGGCTGGAGCCATTCTTGGAGCAAGCCGTGTTTGTCTAAGGGAGTTGGAACCAGTGGCGAGGCCGACGAGCGGCGCGTTGGTCGATTCGCCCTTGCAAAAGATAGGCGGTTACCCGTCGCGTTTCACGTGAAACGT
The DNA here is from genome assembly GCA_036383375.1 of Bradyrhizobium sp. Taxonomy (GTDB): domain Bacteria; phylum Pseudomonadota; class Alphaproteobacteria; order Rhizobiales; family Xanthobacteraceae; genus Bradyrhizobium. The sequence goes on from DASVOL010000290.1 coordinate 557, forward strand.
CAGGCGGTCGCCTTTGCCGATTTCCGCCGTGCCTCACGCCGCAGGTACGCCGCCAGAATACCCAGTGCCGCCGGCGTCATGCCGTCGATCCGGCCCGCCTGCCCGACCGTCCGCGGCTGCGCCTTCTGCAGCTTGGCGCGCGCTTCGTTCGAGAGACCCGGCACATCGGCGTAGTCGACATCGGTCAGGACCAAGCCCTCGTCGCGCCGGAAGGCGTCGACGTCAGCGGTCTGGCGCTTCAGATAGACATCGTATTTGGCGTCGATCTCGAGATGCACCGCGATCGCAGGGTCAATGGCCGACAGCTCTGGCCAGATCGCCTGCACTGCGGGCCACTCGATCTCCGGATAGGCCAGCAGCTCGAAGGCGGATCGACGATGACCGTCGCGATTGAGTGCCAGCCCATGCTTCGCGGCCTCATTCGGCGTGATCGCAAGCGACTTGGCCAAGGTCTTGGCCGAGTCCAGCGCCGCCATCTTGCCCCGATGGCGTGCCGCGCGGGCCGTACCGACGCAGCCCAGTGCGATGCCCTTGTCCGTCAGCCGCTGGTCGGCATTATCGGCACGCAGGGTCAGCCGGTATTCGGCCCGCGACGTGAACATCCGATAGGGCTCGGTGATCCCGCGGGTCACGAGATCGTCGATCATCACCCCGAGATAGCCGTCGGCGCGGTCGAATACGATCGGATCGGTCCCGCCGGCCGCCAGCGCGGCATTAACGCCAGCAACGATGCCCTGCCCCGCCGCCTCTTCGTAGCCGGTGGTGCCATTGATCTGGCCGGCCAGGAAAAGCCCGCGGAGACGCTTGGTCTCAAGGGTCGGATCGAGCTCCCGGGGATCGACGTGGTCGTATTCGATCGCGTAGCCCGGCCGGACCATCTTCACCCGCTCAAGTCCGGGGATGCTGGCGAGGATCGCGAGCTGGACCTCCTCCGGCAGGGATGTCGAGATGCCGTTGGGATAGACCGTGCTGTCATCCAGCCCTTCCGGCTCCAGGAAGATCTGATGACCGTCGCGATCGCCAAAGCGGACGATCTTGTCCTCGATCGAGGGGCAATAACGCGGTCCGGAGCTCTTGATCTGGCCGGAATACATCGGCGAGCGATGCACATTGGCCCGGATCACCTCATGAGTCGCCGGCGTGGTGCGGGTGATGCCGCACTGGATCTGCGGGGTCGTAATCCGATCCGTCATGACCGAAAACGGCTCCGGTGGATCGTCTCCGGGCTGCATTTCGACCGCGGACCAGCCGATCGTGGTGCCGTCGAGACGCGGAGGGGTCCCGGTCTTGAGGCGGCCGAGCACAAAACCCGCTCGTTCGAACGAGGCAGACAGACCCATGGCGGGCGCCTCGCCGACCCGGCCTGCCGGCCAGTTCTTCTCGCCAAGATGAATCAGACCACGAAGGAAGGTGCCGGTGGTGATGACGACTGCACCCGCTGAAAGCTGGCGGCCATCGTCCAGGCGAATGCCGGTCACGCGGCCATCGACGACAATCAGCTCATCCGCTTCGCCCTCGATGACGCTGAGGTTCGCGGTCTCGGTGATCGCCGCCTGCATCGCGGCCGCATAGAGCTTGCGGTCGGCCTGGGCCCGGGGCCCGCGGACCGCCGGACCCTTGCGGCGATTCAGCATACGGAACTGAATGCCGCCGGCGTCGGCGACCCGGCCCATCAGACCGTCCAGCGCGTCGACCTCGCGGACCAGATGGCCCTTGCCGAGCCCGCCGATCGCGGGATTACAGGACATCGCGCCGATGGTCGCGAAACGATGAGTCACCAGGGCCGTCTTCGCACCCATCCGGGCAGCCGCACTCGCGGCCTCACAGCCGGCGTGGCCGCCACCGATGACGATGACGTCGAATGAGTCTGCCCTGATAGTCATGGCGGGACTTCTATCGTGGAGTGATGAAAGCCGGAAGAACGAAGTTAGGTCGCCGGTTTGAGAACCGCTTCTGCGGTTGAGATATGGATCGCGACGCTTCGTTCGCAATGACGGGTCGGAGTTGTTTCACGTGAAACAGCCCCGGTCGGGCGGCAGCGCAATTGTTTCACGTGAAACGGGAACGGGCGTCGTTAACCAGATCGAAACCATGTTTCACGTGAAACAGGCGGGCGCCCGCTACTTCCCGACGCAGAACTCGCGGAAGATGACGTCCAGGATGTCCTCGACATCCACCCGACCAAGCAGACGTCCGAGCGAATAGGCCGCCCTGCGAAGTTCCTCGGCGGCAAGTTCCTCGCCCTGCCCGACCACGTCGATGCTGCGCCGAAGCGACTCGACGGTCTCTTCAAGCAGCCCGCGCTGCCGCGTCCGGCTGATCAGACCGCCCTCGCTGGTCGCGAAATAGTCGTGGGCGAAACCGACCAGTGCGGCGATCAGCTCAGACAGGCCATCGCCGCGGGCCGCGGAGATCCTGAACTCGGGGTAGCTACCTCCCTCGCCCGGCGGAGTCCTCACCAGATCGATCTTGTTCCGCACCAGCCAGGTCGGCGCCGTTCCGCCATGCCCGACCTTTGCGCCGCGGCTGTCGGCCAGCCACAGCACGAGATCGGCCTCAGCCGCGCGCGCCCGGGCACGGCGAACACCCTCCTGCTCCACCGGGTCGGCGGTCTCGCGGATTCCGGCGGTGTCGATGACCGTGACGGGATAGCCGTCGAGATCGAGCTGCACCTCGATCACGTCGCGGGTCGTGCCGGCATGCGGTGAGACGATCGCGACCTCGCGCTTCGCAAGCTGATTGATCAGGGTCGATTTGCCGACATTCGGCGGACCTGCGATCGCGACCACCAGGCCGTCGCGCAACCGCTCACTTTGCCCCTGCCCCGCCAGCACCTGCTTGATCTCGTCGTGCAGCGCCCGGACCTTCTCGAGCGCCGGCGCAATCAGCTCCGCCGGGACATCGCCTTCATCCGAGAAATCGATGCCGGCCTCGATCAGCGCCGACGCCGCGATGATCCGCTCGCGCCAGTCGCGCGCGCGATCGCCGAGCAATCCCTTCAACTGTCGCAGCGCCTGGCGCCGTTGGCGGTCAGTATCGGCGTGGATCAGATCGTCGAGGCCCTCGGCCTCGGTCAGGTCGAGCTTGCCGTTCTCGAAGGCCCGCCGGGTGAATTCACCGGGCTCGGCCGGCCGCACATTCTCGAATGCGGCGATGGCATCGAACAACGCCGTCAATACCGCACGCCCACCATGGACATGAAATTCGGCGACGTCCTCGCCGGTCGCACTCGCCGGGCCCGGGAACCACAACACGACCGCGTCGTCGATCGGTTGATGGTTTGAATCGCGGATCAACGCACGGGTCGCCATTCGTGGCACCGGGGTCTTGCCGGCCAGTCCAGCAATGACCGACTCGGCCATTGGGCCGGACAGCCTGACAATGGCGATCGCGCTTGGCGGCCGCCCTGAGGATAATGCGAAGATCGTTTGGTCGCGTGGATGCATTGCCTATTTCTTCCAGCAAACCGGCAAAGGCAATGCCGCATCCGTTTTGCACGCCATGCCGCAACATACTGCACTGCAACATAGACGAACTTCGTTGCGGCAACCGCACAGCATTTTTGCTGCACCTCAGCCTGTCCGGTCACAACCGTAGACTACAAACTTAAATTATATCAGATAGTTATATGAATATTCGATGCACCGAACCAGCCCGATTCATGCTGCGCCATGCTGCAGCAAACCCGCAGCATGAAAAAAGGCGCCCCGTTTGTGCGGAGCGCCCTGTTTCTTTCGGCCCGTATTCGACTTTGGGCCTCAGGTGTTCATGGAATCGAAGAATTCCGAATTGCTCTTGGTGTTCCGGAGCTTGTCGAGCAGGAAGTCGATGGCGTCCATGGTGCCCATCGGATTGAGGATGCGGCGCAGGACATACATCTTCTTCAGCACCTGCGGGTCGGTGATGAGCTCCTCCTTACGGGTGCCGGAGCGGGCGATATCGATCGCCGGGAAGGTCCGCTTGTCCGAGACCTTGCGGTCGAGGATCAGTTCGGAGTTACCGGTACCCTTGAACTCTTCGAAGATGACTTCGTCCATGCGGCTGCCGGTATCGACCAGCGCGGTCGCGATGATGGTCAGCGAACCGCCCTCCTCGATGTTGCGCGCGGCACCGAAGAAGCGCTTCGGGCGCTGCAGGGCGTTGGCGTCGACACCGCCGGTCAGCACCTTGCCGGATGACGGCACGACCGTGTTGTAGGCGCGGCCGAGGCGGGTGATCGAATCGAGCAGGATCACGACGTCGCGGCCATGCTCGACCAGACGCTTGGCCTTCTCGATCACCATCTCGGCGACCTGGACGTGCCGCACGGCGGGTTCGTCGAAGGTCGACGACACCACCTCGCCCTTCACCGACCGCTGCATGTCGGTGACTTCTTCCGGACGCTCGTCGATCAGAAGCACGATCAGGTAGCAGTCGGGATGATTGGCGGTGATGGAGTGCGCGATGTTCTGCATCAGCACGGTCTTGCCAGTGCGCGGCGGCGCCACGATCAGCGCGCGCTGGCCTTTGCCGATCGGCGCGACGATGTCGATCACGCGGGCAGAGAGATCCTTCTTGGTGGAATCCTCGAGCTCCATGCGGAAACGCTGATTGGGAAACAGCGGCGTGAGGTTGTCGAAATTGACCTTGTGCTTGGCCTTCTCGGGATCTTCGAAATTGAGCGTATTGACCTTCAGCAGCGCAAAATAGCGTTCGCCTTCCTTCGGGCTGCGGATGTGTCCTTCGATGGTATCGCCGGTGCGCAGGCCGAAGCGGCGGATTTGCGAGGGCGAAACGTAGATGTCGTCGGGACCGGGCAGGTAGTTCGCATCGGGCGAACGAAGGAAGCCGAATCCGTCGGACAGCACCTCCACGACGCCCTCCCCGACAATGTCGGTCTCGGCGGCGGCGAGGTTCTTGAGAATTGCGAACATCAGCTCCTGCTTGCGCATGGTGCTGGCATTCTCGACCCCGTTCTCTTCCGCGAACGAGACGAGCTCGGCCGGCGTTTTCGATTTGAGGTCCTGGAGCTTGATTTCCCGCATGGGGGTCGTCCTGTGAGGAAGTAAGTAGGGAAGGGGTGCGAGGTGGCTTGGAAAAAGCGGACGCCAAAGGAAGGTCCGCAGGTCTCAGCCAGGAAAGTGCCGTTTGGGCTTTCAAACCTGATGCGGCGCCGGCCCGAAAAGAACCGAAACGCGACCACATCCGCCTGCGTGGGGTGGGATAAGCCCTATATAGAAAATCGATTCGTCCTTCGCAAGAAGGACTGAAGCATGCGTCCTAGGCATCGCGATGTCTAGAACGGCTTCACGACCACCATGATCACGATCAGGATCATCAGAAGCGTCGGCACCTCGTTGATAATGCGGTAGAATTTCTGGGTGCGCTGATTCCGGTCGGCGGCGAAATCCTTCACGCAGCGGGACAAAAAGCCGTGGATACCCGACATGACGAGCACTAGCGTAAATTTGACCTGAAACCAGCCCGATAGGTACCAGTGTCCGGCCCAGGCGAGATAAAGCCCGGCGAGCCAGGTCACGATCATCGCGGGGTTGATGATCGCCCTCAAAAGCCGCCGTTCCATGATCTTGAAGGTCTCGGACTGCTTCGAGCCGAGTTCAGCCTCGCAATGATAGACGAACAGCCGCGGCAGATAGAGCATGCCCGCCATCCAGGAGATCACGGCAACGATGTGCAGGGCCTTGATCCAGTCATACAACATCGCGGTGATGCCTTTCGGGAAGCAGATCGAGCAGTCTTGGCATTGCGCGCCAAGCTCTGCTCGCGAGGGACCGATACATATCCGCTCACACGGCTCTCCTAAACTTAATTAAGTTTAGAATCTAAGGTTTGAGTCTAAGTGACAGTGAATTTGACTCATGCAAAACGATCCAGCCGTTCTTGCGGGCTTGTTCACATCCCTCAACATTTCGTCCGGCGAGATTGGAAATCCGGAATCTGTCGCTTAACTCAATCGGTTGCGACCCTCAATGGCCAGCTTATCAAGAGACAAATCCACACCGGTTCACTATCATCCGCCCGATGACGTCGACTTATCCTTTTCGGCGGTGCTGTGAAGAAGGTGACGAGATATACAGGGACCTGGCGGCGGACCCGGATTCTTCTCCTCGACCTCCACAGGGATTCACAGGATAGACAGGGGCTCCGGTGCCGACGACCTCCAATTATTTCCACCTGCATCTGGTGTCTGATTCGACCGGCGAGACGCTGATCACCGTGGCGCGCGCGGTCGCCGCGCAATACGCCAACGTGACCGCGGTCGAGCATGTCTATCCTTTGGTGCGCAGCCAGAAGCAGCTCGATCGGGTGCTCGATGAGATCGAGGAATCGCCCGGCATTGTCCTGTTCACGCTGCTCGAGAAGGATCTGGTCGGCCGGCTCGAAGGCAAGTGCAAGGAAATCAACGTGCCGAGCCTGTCGATCATCGGGCCGGTGATGCAGCTGTTCGAGGCGTATCTAGGTGCGGCGACGACCGGACGCGTCGGGGCGCAGCATGTGCTGAACGCGGAATATTTCAGCCGCATCGACGCGCTGAACTACACGATGATCCATGACGACGGCCAGCATGTCGAAGGCCTCGAGGACGCTGACGTCGTCCTGGTCGGCGTGTCCCGCACGTCGAAGACGCCGACCTCGATCTATCTCGCCAACCGCGGCATCAGAACTGCCAATGTGCCGTTGGTGCCGGGCATCCCGCTGCCGCACCAGCTCGAGACCCTGAAGAAACCATTGGTGGTCAGCCTGCATGCGACGCCGGAGCGCCTGATCCAGGTCCGGCAGAACCGCCTGCTCACGATGGGCGACCGCGACAACGACACTTACATCGACAAGCAGGCGGTGGCCGACGAAGTCGCATTTGCGCGGCGCCTGAGCGCGAAATTCAACTGGGCATTGCTCGACGTGACGCGTCGCTCGATCGAGGAGACGGCGGCTGCGATCATGAAGCTCTATAACGACCGCCAGCGCGCGCGGCCGTCGGAGTAACGGCCAAAATCATGAGCATCTGGCGCAGCCCGCAGAAGTTGATCCTTGCCTCGCAAAGCCGTGCGCGGAGGATGTTGCTCGAGAACGCAGGCCTCGAATTCGAGGCGCTGCCGGCCGATATCGATGAGCGCGCGGTGCAGAAGAACTCCGGCCTTTCCGCGCCGGGCGAGATCGCCTCGCTCCTGGCGCGCGAGAAGGCGCTGTTCGTATCGCGGCAGAGGCCGGGTCAATATGTCGTCGGCGCCGACCAGACGCTGGCGCTGGGCGCGCGGATGTTCAGCAAGCCGGCTGGCCGGGCCCAGGCTGCCGAGCAGCTCGGCCTGCTTGCCGGACAGACGCACGCGCTGCATTCGGCCGTCTCGGTCGCGCGCGATGGGAAAGTCCTGTTCGACGATGTCAGTGTCGCCCGGATGACGATGCGGCAGCTCGCTGCCGGCGAGATCGAAGCCTATCTCGACCAGGCCGGGGAGGCGGTGACGACCAGCGTCGGCGCCTATCAGCTCGAGGGCCTCGGCGTGCATCTGTTCGAGCGGATCGAAGGCGACCATTTCACCATCCTCGGCCTGCCGCTATTGTCGCTGCTCGCATTCCTGCGCCGTGAAAAGCTGCTCGCGGTGTGACGTGTCGAGGCATGGCGACGGAGAGATACTGAACCGATGCTGATTCTTGGACTGACCGGCTCGATCGGGATGGGAAAATCCACCACGGCCAAACTCTTCATGGAGGCCGGCGTGCCGGTGTACGACGCCGATGCCGCCGTGCATCAGCTCTATGAGGGCGAAGCCGTGCCTGCGATCGAGGCCGCCTTTCCCGGCACCACCGCGAACGGCAAGGTCGACCGCGCAAAACTCTCGGCGCGCGTGGTGCACGACCCCGCGGCGATGCGGCAGCTCGAGCAGATCGTGCATCCGATGCTTGGCGCCTCGCGGCAGAAATTCTTTGCCGATGCGGAAGCTGCCCGGGCGCCGATCGTCGTGGTCGACGTGCCGCTGCTGTATGAGACCGGCGGCGAGAAGCGCGTCGATGCCGTCGTCGTCGTCACCACCTCGCCGGAACTGCAGCGTGAGCGCGTGCTGGCGCGGGGCACCATGGATGCGGCGAAACTCGACGCCATCATCGCCAAGCAGATGCCGGACGCCGAGAAGCGCAAGCGCGCGGATTTCATCGTGGATACCTCGCACGGACTTGATCCGGTGCGGGCACGGATCCGCGACATTCTGGCCGAGGTTGCTAAGATGCCGGAGCGGCGAACCTGATTCGCCCCGCTTTTCCGGATTCCCTCACGTCATGCGCGAAATCGTTCTCGATACCGAAACCACTGGCCTCGATCCGCTGCGCGGCGACCGGCTGGTCGAGATCGGCTGCGTCGAGATCTTCAACCGCATGCCGACCGGGCAGACCTACCACGTCTACATCAATCCCGAACGCGACATGCCGGTCGAAGCGTTCAACGTGCACGGGCTGTCGACCGAATTCCTGGCCTCCAAGCCGCTGTTCAACGAGGTGGTGGACGAGTTCCTGGCCTTCATCGGCGATACGCCGCTGGTGATCCACAACGCCTCGTTTGACATCAGCTTCATCAACGCCGAGCTCGACCGCATCAAGCGCAAGGCGATCCCGAAGGACCGGCTGGTCGATACGCTGCTGCTGGCGCGACGCAAGCATCCTGGCGTGTCGAACCGGCTCGACGATCTCTGCTCGCGCTATCAGATCGACAATTCCCGCCGTACCAAGCACGGCGCCTTGCTCGACGCCGAACTGCTGGCCGAGGTCTATATCGACCTGATCGGGGCGCGGCAGTCGCAGCTCAT
>DASVOL010000291.1:0-1725 GCA_036383375.1 Bradyrhizobium sp.
CGGCGCGCGCGACAAGATCGCGCTGCCGGCGAATACGATCGTGAAGATTCCCGACAATCTCGATTACGACCGCGCCGCCGGCATCATCATCATCTACGGCACCGCGCTGCATGCGCTGGAAGATCGCGCGAGCCCGAAGCCGGGCGAGACGCTCGCGGTGCTGGGCGCCGCCGGCGGCACCGGCCTTGCCGCGTGCGAACTCGGCAAGTTGATGGGCCTGAAGGTGATCGCCTGCGCATCGTCGGACGAGAAGCTCGCATTCGCCAAACAACACGGCGCCGAGCTGACGCTGAACTACGCCAAGGAAGATCTGAAAGAGGGCCTGCGCAAGCTGACCAACGGCAAGGGCGCCGACATCGTGTTCGATCCGGTCGGCGGCGCTTATGCCGAGGCCGCGCTGCGCTCGACCGCTTGGGAAGGCCGCTTCCTGGTGATCGGCTTTGCCGCCGGCGACATTCCGAAGATCCCGCTCAATCTCGCGCTGCTCAAGGGCTGCGACATCCGCGGTGTGTTCTGGGGCGCGTGGGCGCGGCTGAATCCGGAGAAGAACCGCAAGAACCTCGAGAAGCTCGTGCAGTGGACCGCGGAAGGCAAGATCTCCTCGCATGTCGACCGCACCTTCCCGCTGTCGCAGACCGCAGAAGCCCTGAAGGTGCTCGCGGGCCGCAAGGCGATGGGCAAGGTGATCCTGCATCCGGGAAGCTGAGGACGGGCGACTGCACACCCTACCATCACCGTCACCCTGAGGAGCGCGCTCAAGCGCGCGTCTCGAAGGGTCGACGGCCCGGCCGGTGGCCGTACATCCTTCGAGACGCGCTTCGCGCTCCTCAGGATGACGGGCGAGAAGTGCGTAGACCGGGATGGAGCGCAGCGAGAGCCGGGCTACTCTTCGGCCGGCACCCCGCGCTTCAGTGCGGCGCGCGCGGCTTCGCGATGCTCCGGCGTGATGTGGCTTGCCACCATGCGGATCGCGGTTGCGAGCACGGCGGCATCATCGGTGAAGCCGAGCACCGGCAGCATGTCCGGGATGAAGTCGAACGGCAGGATGAAATAGGCGATCGCGCCGAGCAGCGCGGCCTGGACATGGCGCGGCGTCTGCCGGTCGAAGGCGCAGTAATAGGCCGCCAGCAGATCTTCGGCGAACGGCAGCCGCGCCACCACTTTCTTGAACTTGATCCAGAAGCGGCGGCGCACGCTTTCGGGGTCCTGCGCCAGCCGGTCGGCAGGCCCGAATCCCATGCCGGTGTCGGTCGATGGCATCGCAAGGTTCCCTGTGGCGCCGCGCGACGGATCGGCGGCGAACGATGCGAATCTGGGGATGTCGGCCAACCGGCGCAAGGTTGCGCGCAGCCGGGTCAACCGACCCCGAGCTGCCGTGCGATCGCGTTCATCGCCTTGGCGAGGTCGATATCGCGCTTGGTCACCCCGCCGACATCGTGGGTCGCCAGCACGACCTCGACCGTCTTGTAGACGTTCTTCCATTCAGGGTGATGGTCGCTCTTCTCGGCAACCAAGGCGGCGCGCGCCATGAAGCCGAAGGCCTCGTTGAAGTCCTTGAACACGAAGGTCTTTGTGATCGCCTCTCGGCCGGCCAGCTCCGACCAGCCGGCCAGTTCCCAAAGCGCGGCCTTCCTTGCTTCCGCTGACAGCCTTTCGACCATGGTAACCCTCCCGTTTGGCGCCGACCTTAGCCTAACAACCGGCCTCCGGGGTGGATCCATGCCG
>DASVOL010000292.1:0-7570 GCA_036383375.1 Bradyrhizobium sp.
GCCGCCTCGATGGTGGCGTTGAGCGCCAGCAGATTGGTCTGCGAGGCGATGGTCTGGATCAGGTCGACCACGACGCTGATGCGCGCGGCGTTGTCGGCGAGGCCCTGCATGGTGCTGTCGGTGGCGCTGGCTTCCTCGACCGCCTTGCGGGCGATCTCCGCCGAGGTGACGACCTGGCGGCCGATCTCGGAGATCGACGACGAGAGCTCCTCGGTGCCGGCCGACACTGTCTGTACGTTGACCGAGGTCTCCTCGGCGGCCGAGGCGACCGCGTTGACCAATGCGCTCGACTGATCGGCGGTCGCCGACATGCTCTGCGCGGTCGACTGCATCGAGTTCGCCGCGGTCTGCAGGCTGCCGAGCGCGCTGCGGACATTGGACTCGAATGCGACGATCTGCGTCTCCATGCGCGAGGCGCGCTCCGCCTTGGCGGAGCGGTCCTTGTTCTGGTTTTCGGTGAGCTCGCGGCTCTCGATCATGCTCTCGCGGAACACCTGCAGCGAGTCGGCCATGACGGCGATCTCGTCGCGCTGGCGGCTCTGCGGGATCTCGGTGTCGAGATCGCCGTCGGACAGCAACTGCATCGAGCGCTGTAGGCCGCGGATGCGACGCAGGATGTTGCGCCCGACATAGAGCCAGACGAACAGGAACGAGCCGACCAAGGTCAGCGCGCCCAATCCGATCATCACCGTGGTCGCGAGCGAGATCTGCTGCCGCGCCTGGAAGGTCGCGGAATCGGTATCCTTCTGCACGGCGTCGACCAGCTGCTGGACGCTGATGCCGAGCCCGACATTGAGTTTGCGGGTCTCTTCCAGGATGGTCTGGCCGTAATCGATTGCGTCGAGCTCCTTCTGGCGGATCTTGAACACGCCGGTCTTGCCTTCGCCGAGCACCAGCAGCTTCTGCGCGGTGTCGCGCACGGCAACGATCGCCGGATTGTTCGGCAGGTCCTCGAGGTTGGACTTGACGCGCTCGCGGCCCTTCTTGAACTCGGCCTCGATCGCATCGAGCGTCTCGCTGGAATTGGCCGACAGCGCCGCGGTCATGTCGGCGGCCATCAGATTGCCGGCCGCGAGCACGTTGCCGATCTGGCCGACGGTGCGGGCCGCTTCGGTGGCAGCGTCGGCGGACACATCGGCCGCGCCGAGGATGGCGTTGAGCCGGGTCTGCGCATCGAGCATCGCGGGACCGGCGGCGGAGACGAAGGCGCCCTGCGCCTTGCGCAGCGCGTTGTACTGCTTGTCGCGCAGCGCGCCGACATCGAGCCGCTCATGCGCGGCCGAGATCAGGCTCTTGGTTGCCTCGTCGGTGTTCTTGACGTTCTCCTGCAGCGCGCTGACGACGGATTTGTCGGCACCGAGTTCGATGATCTCGCCAAGCTTGGCATTGGTTTGCTGCGCGACCTCCTGCACCTTCTTGGTGCGATCGTTCAGTGCATCCTCGCTCTGCACGGCGAGCAGGCCGGGCCCCTGGGCTGCGAGCGAGGCGCTCTGCGCGGAAAGCTGCAAGCTCGCGGCGAGCCGCGGAATGTCGCGGCCGGAGAGATCGCTCATGGTGCCGCCGAGCTGATGCAGCACGATGCCGGCGCCTGCGCTGATCACCAGTGCCATGCCTGCGATCACGGCGAATGCCGCGAACAGGCTGCCCCTGACGCCCATCTGCGGCAGATGGATACGCTTGAGATTTGGTTTGCCGAGCTTGAAACGAAACGCCATTGCCCCGTGCCCCCTGGCCATACTCTTGGCCACTACTCTTGGATGTTTCCCCGGCGCGGGAGTATCGGTGCGGCGGGTTAACAAAATCGGGAAAATTGCGACGATCTGCGGGATTTTTCGCGGCTGCCGCGCGCCGACGCGGTGTTGGTTCGCTATGCGGAACAGATGCGCGCGATCGGATGCAAAAAGGCCGGCGCGAGCCGGCCTTTCCACTCTTGGTTGTGGCGATCGGTAATCTCAGTAGCGACCGTAAGCGGGGCCACTGAGGTTGCCGAGGTTGAAGCGGTAATTCAGGCCCGCCTTCACGGTGTGCTCGTCATTGTGGAAGGTGCCGACCGGCACCAGCGCGCCGGGCGCGGTGAAGCGGCTGTCGCCGAAGTCGTAGTACTGGTACTCGACCTTGGCCGACCAGTTCGGCGCGAACATGTATTCGGCGCCGCCGCCGATGGTCCAGCCGTTGCTGTGGTTGTCGCTGAGCGCGAAGCCGACAGGTGCGCCGCCCAGCGTCACCGTTTCGTTGTTGTCGGAATAGGCGTAACCGCCCTTCACATAGATCAGGCCCGGACCCCAAGTGTAGCCGACGCGGCCGGTGATCGAGGCGATGCCGCGCTGGTTGTTGTTGTAGACGTAACCGCCCGGGAAGATCGCGTTGAGCTGGTGGCCGCCGACCCAGGAATACTGGCCTTCGAGGCCGATCACCCACATCGGCGACAGCTGCCAGTCGTAGCCGCCCTGCACGCCGCCCATGAAGCGGGCGCTGGAGTCCGACAGCGCAAGGCCGTTGAATGTGTTGTTCTGCGAGAACACGCCGCCGAGATGGCCGCCGAGATAGAAGCCGGTCCAGTTGTAGAGCGGCGCGGCGTAAACAGGCGCGGGCGCCTTCTGGTAATAGCCGCGGTTGAGGTCGGCGGCCTGGGCGGTCGCGCCAAAGGCAGCGACGGCAACAGCTGCGGCTGCGGTTGCGAGCAGGAACTTCTTCATGGGCAGTCTCCGGACAAGTCATGAGGCGCAGCATGAATGGCGCCATCCATGGCGATGCGTTAGACCGCATTTGAATAAAATGCTGTCACCGAATGACGACTTGGCACGTTAAGTCGCACCCTTTGCGGTGAAACGTTTTGTTGTGCCTAATGAACGCTTAAGCGGGAATGACGGAAGGCTTAACGCACCGCGCGCGACGCACTTGTTCCGTTAACCAGGCCGTCTGCTAGTCCAATCGCTTGCGCACGTCGTCGCGCATCTGCTCGCGGAACGCCTGGCGGCGTGCGGCGCGATCCCCGACCGGAACGTCGTGGCGGTCGAACACGTCGAATTTCTCCAGGATCGGATAGTGCTCGCTCGCCATCGCCAGCACGCGCAGCAGGCCCGCGACCTTCGGGGTCGGGCCGGTGACTTCCCATTTGCGGAGTTTTTCGGCGCCGCCGTCAGCCGTCAGCCCGCACAGCTTCGCCATGTCCGCCGCCGTCAGCTTCCGCCCGAGTGCCTCGCCGAGATGTTCGCGCAGTTTCTTCAGTTCTGGGCCAGTCACTCTTGGGTCCGTTCCGCGATTTTGAAGTGTGAAGTGAGTCACATGACGTGCTCAGGGGCCCGTCTATACGCTGCTCATGCGACTTCTCAAGGAAACCATCATGCACGGCATCATCGAAAGCCTGAGCCCCGAGCACGGACAGATCGATTGGAAATGGGTCGGCAGTGTGTTCGTGCTCTATGTGGTGCTGGTGATCGGCGGGGCGGGACTACTGCTCGCGCATTGATGCGGCACGGACATCGCGACCGGTTGAATTCCCTCGTCCGCTAGTGAGCAGCCCCGGATTGGTCGAGCACCCGATCGGCGAGCGTCTTGCGGCCGCGCCGGTTCAGCCAGCCTTGGCCCCAATCGCGGAGCTGCAGCAGCAGCGGACCAAGCGAGCGTCCCTCGTCGGTCAGGCTGTATTCCACCTTCGGAGGAATCACCGGATAGGCGGTCCGCTGAATCAGCCCGTCTTCCTCCAGCTCGCGCAGCTGCCGGGTCAGGAGGCGCGGCGTGCAACCGGTCAGATGGCGGTGCAGTTCGTTGAACCGCTGGGTCCCGTCGAGCAGGTGATAGAGGATCACCGACTTCCATTTGCCATTGATCAGGTTGACCGCTGCTTCCATCGAGCAGCCGGGAACCAGATCGTATCGTCTCTGCTTCTGCATATCGTGGACACTACGCTTTAGGATAGTACTGGCTTATTTTTACAGTATAGCACACCCGGGTACTGCCCTCCAGATGGATCGTGCCGCTGACCTGCGTCAGGCGGCCATGAACATCAGGAGACGACGGCGTGTCGAAGAGCGTGAGGTTCCATCAGGTTGGTGGCCCGGAGGTGCTGAAGATCGAAACCTTCCCGATCCCGGTGCCCGGTGTCGGCGAGGTCCGCATCAAGACCAGGGCGATTGGACTGAACCGGGCAGAGGCGATGTACCGGTCGGGTGCCTATGTGTCGGCCCCGGTGTTTCCCGCGCAGCTCGGCTACGAGGCCGCCGGCATCATCGACGCCGTGGGCGATGGCGTCGACGGCTTCGTGGTCGGCGACGCCGTCAGCGTGATCCCGGCGTTCAGCTTCGCCGAATACGGCATGTACGGCCAGGATGTGATCGCGCCGGCCCGAGCGGTCGTGAAGCATCCGCGTTCGCTGAGCTGGGAGATGGCCGCGGCGATCTGGATGCCGTTCGTCACCGTCTGGGGTGCGTTGATCGACATCGCGAAGCTCACCAAGGGCGACGTCGTCGTGATCCCGGCCGCATCGAGCAGCGTCGGCCTGGCGGCCATTCAGGTCGCTCGTTACGTCGGTGCATTGCCGGTCGCGCTGTCTCGCACGTCGTCGAAGGCGGACGAATTGAAGGCCGCAGGCGCCGCGCATGTCATCGCCACCGCCGAACAGGATGTGACAGCCGAACTGTTGCGCATCACCGACGGCAAGGGCGCGCGCGTCGTGTTCGATCCGGTCGGCGGCCCGGCGTTCGAGAAGCTGGCGCAAGCAACCGCGATCGGCGGCATCATCTTCATCTACGGCGCACTGAGCCCGGACGCGACGCCGCTGCCCTTGATGGCCGTGCTGGGACGTCACCTGACCATCCGCGGTTATGAGCTGTTCGAGGTCACGTCGCGGGATGACAAGCTCCGGTTAGCGAAGGAGTTCGTTCTTCAGGGCCTCGCCTCCGGGCATTTCAGTCCCAGGATCGCGCGGACCTTCCCGTTCGAGCGCATCGTCGAAGCCCATCGCTTCCTGGAGGCGAATGCGCAGGTCGGCAAGGTGGTGGTGACCGTCTGACGGTGGTGACCGTCTGAGGTCACGCACCGAGCGCACGACGGCGCTCTAGATCAGCGCGGGGCACCATGGCTCTTCATAATAGTCGAAACCGGTACCTGACCGGACGACGTGGATCAGGCCGGGGAAGTTGAGATGGGGCCCCGCGATCAAGGTGCGCTCTGCCGCCGCCATATCGAGCGTCTTCAGGCGCGTTGCGCGCGCCTGATCGGGATCCGCATCGAAGGCGATGGTGACGTCAGGCCGCCTGATCTGCACATCAGGCACGTGGGTGATATCGCCCCAGACCAGCAACGTATCGCTTGCCGACGACACCCTGTAGCCGCCATGGCCCGGCGTGTGGCCTGGAAGCGCAACGAATTCGATGCCCGGCACGACTTCGCCGCTTTTGACCGGGCGCAGCGCCTTGCCGTAAGCCGCGAAGGCTGCACGGGCGAGCGCGAACATCGGTTGCAAACTCTCCGGCGCGGCGTCGGCGCGCGCGGTATCCGCCCAGAAGGCCAGCTCGACATCCGACAGGATCAGCTCTGCATTCGCGAACACGGGCATGCCGTCTGCGCCGACAAGACCGCCGATGTGGTCGGGATGCGCATGGGTCAGAAGCACCGCGTCGATGCCGCCGGCAGCAACCCCTGCGGCGGCAAGTGCGCCCGGCAGCTTGCCGCCCCAGCCGTTGAAACCGCCGCCGCCGCTGTCGATCAGGACGGTGCGCGCGCCGTCCTGCACAAGGAATGCGCTGACACTGAAGCGCGGGTCGGGCGGACGATGCGCGGCGGCCAGCATCGCCTCGACCTCCGCCACAGCAATGTCGGCAAGCAGCTCGAAGCTGAGATCGAGGTAGCCGTCGTTCAACACGGTGACGACGGTGTCGCCGATGCGGCGGCGGTTGAGGCCCGGGGCCTGTGACGTTGGACGCTGGGACATGCGGGTCTCCTGTTCAGGGGCGATCGAGCCGGTTCTGGCGCACCGGACGCCTTGATGGAGGCGGCCTGGGTACGCAGAGCATTCGGTTGCCTCATTGATGAACCCGCTGCTGTGAGAAAAGAACGCGCCGCCAGGCACATCAGAATGAACCAGGGGTTTGCAATGGAC
The DNA here is from genome assembly GCA_036383375.1 of Bradyrhizobium sp. Lineage (GTDB taxonomy): Bacteria > Pseudomonadota > Alphaproteobacteria > Rhizobiales > Xanthobacteraceae > Bradyrhizobium. The sequence continues at coordinate 6,101 of DASVOL010000292.1, forward strand.
CGCTTTCTCAGCATGGGAGTGTTCGTCAAGGCCGTCGAGCTCGGCTCGTTCGCGGCCGCCGCCAGTGCCTACGGCATCTCGGCGCCGATGGCCGGCAAGCACATCCGTTCTCTCGAGGCGCATCTCGGTACGACCCTCGTGCATCGGACGACCCGCAAGATGGCGCTCAGCGATCTCGGGCGCGCCTATTTCGACCGCTGCAAGGCGGTGCTGTCGGAAGCGCATGCGGCCGACGCCATGGTCAAGGATCACGTCGGCGCGGTGCAGGGGACGCTGCGCGTCACGCTTCCGGTGATCTACGGGCGAATGATGATCGCGCCGCTGCTGGTCCAGGTCGCGACCGAACATCCTGCGCTTGATCTGGTGTTGTCGTTCAACGATCGGCCGAGCGATCTGCTTCGCGAGGGCTACGATCTGAGTGTGCGGAGCGGGCTTCCGGCCGAAGGTGGCGGTCTGATCAGCCGCAAGCTTGCGGAGTATCCGATGGTCGTCTGTGCCGCGCCTGCTTACGCCGCCGCACGGCCGTTGCAGGAACCGGCGCAGCTCGCCGACCATGATGGCATCTTCTACAGCCGTTCGGGCCGGCCGCGACCCTGGCGCTTCCCTCGCGCGGGCGGGACCGAGCTCGATGTCATGCCGCGCAAGCGGCTGCTGCTCGACGACCTCCAGGGCATCGCCGACGCGGCCGAGACGGGAATGGGTTTCGCCTGGCTGCCGCGTTGGCTCGTCGAGGATCGGCTAGCGACCGGCCGGCTGGTGCGGGTCCTGACCAATCAAGCGGCGTTGCGCTTGAGCTACTTCCTGATCTGGCCGGAGGCGCAGTTCCTGCCGCTGCGTACACGGGTCGCCATCGATGCGATCGCGAAACATCTCGCGACCTGAGCTGCGCGGACTGGCTCAAATTAGCCGGTAAGTAGCTGATGTATCAGCGGAAAGAGATGGTGCTGCCAGACAGGATTGAACTGTCGACCTCTCCATTACCAATGGAGTGCTCTACCACTGAGCTACGGCAGCATGCCCGGGAATTAGAATCGGCCCCTCAAGGCCCGTCCAAGCGGGGCGGTTCTTGCCACAAGGCCCCCTCAGGCGCAAGCAAAAGGGTGGCTGTGAAATCCGCGGAATTCATGCTCGGCGGCGGTGATCGCCCCGGATCAGGCCGATAGCGGCCTTGATTTGGTTCCCGATCGCCTTTTTTGCCGCGAATCGTGCCGCGCCTTGCAACTGGCCGACCGGGCAGGGTGCGTGGGCATCCGCCATTGGCTATGGTCGGCCTCGCGGAAGGCGCGACGGCGATTCAAGAGTTTTTGCAATGACAGGCGAGCGGGACAGAGGCGGCGGGCAGGCCGGAGCCCGCGTGAAGGATTCGCGACAGGATCGTCTCAAGCTGGCGCTGCGCGAAAACCTGAAGCGGCGGAAATCGCAGGCGCGCGGTCGCGACGAGGCCGCGTCTTCCGAATTGCCCGCCACTCA
>DASVOL010000293.1:0-1532 GCA_036383375.1 Bradyrhizobium sp.
ACGCAAGCGCTGCACATGCAAGCGCCGCGCCAATTGCTTGAAGTTTAAAGAAATTGCCGGATCGGCCGGGAGTTTCTGGCAGGATTCGCATTTGTCCTTGCGGGGCGGCGCGAATTGCTTGAAGCTCAAAGCAATAGGTCCGACCGAAACCCGGCGCGGAGGCACGATCGCCGCATGAACCTCGATTCCGAAACCAAAGCCGTCGAACTGCCCGACGATCATGGCACCGAGCTCAGGCTGTGGCTGCGGCTCCTGACCTGCACCACGCTGATCGAAGGCGAGGTACGCAGCCAATTGCGGGAGAAGTTCGATGTCACGCTGCCGCGCTTCGACCTGATGGCCCAGCTCGACAAGGTGTCCGACGGCATGACGCTGTCGGACCTCTCCAAGCGGATGATGGTCTCCAACGGCAATGTCACCGGGCTGGTCGAGCGGCTGGTCGAGTCCGGTCACCTAGATCGCCGCACCTCGGAGACCGACCGCCGCGTGCAGTTCATCCGGCTGACCAAGCTCGGCCGGGCTGAATTCCGCAAGATGGCGGCCGAGCACGAGAAATGGATCGCCGATATCTTCGGCGACCTCTCGCCGAAGGATATCCGTGAACTGATGCGGCTGCTTGCCAAGGCCAAGGGCTCGGCCCAGCGCTCCGCCAAGGCGAGGTCAGCTTAAGCCGTGAGCGGGATCGACTACGAGGTCGAATACAACAACCGGGCGCGGGTGCCGGAAAACCCGGCGCTGATGGCCGGCTGGGCGAGGGACTCCGCGGCCTATCGCGAGCAGCATCCGCCGCGTCGCCTGACCTATGGCCCGGGCAGCCGCAACGTCATCGATCTCTTTGAGGGCGATCGCGACGGGCCGCTCGTGGTCTTCATCCATGGCGGCTATTGGCAAGCGCTCGACGGATCGTCGTCGAGCCACTGCGCACGGGGCCTTAACGGCCACGGCATCAGCGTCGCGGTGCCGAGCTACGACCTCTGCCCCAATGTGACGGTCGGCGATATCGTCGGCGAGATGCGCGCGGCATCCCGCGAGCTGGCGAAGCTCGGCCGGCCGCTGGTCATGTCGGGGCACTCCGCGGGCGGGCATCTTGCCGCCTGCATGCTCGCGACCGATTGGCCGGCCTATGATGCGTCGCTGCCGGCGGATCTGGTCAGGGCTGCTTACGCGATCTCCGGCCTGTTCGAGCTCGAGCCGCTGGTCGGCACCTCCATCAACAAGGCGCTCGGTCTTGACCGCGACGCAGCGAGGGCGGTGAGCCCACTGCTCTGGAAAGCGCCCGCAGGCGCCACGCTCGATGCAGTGGTCGGCGGCGAAGAGAGCGCCGAATATCACCGGCAGAGCCGGACCATCGTGGACGCCTGGGGCAAGGGGGGCGTGGCGACGCGGTTCGGCACCGTGCCCAATGCCAATCATTTCACCGCGATCGCACCGCTCGCCGACCCGGAGTCGGACATGGTCGCGCGGTTGAAGCAGCTCACGCAGATCTGAGGTTTTGCAGGACCGCGCGATATCCACGCGATTTCCACCCTTGC
>DASVOL010000294.1:0-17087 GCA_036383375.1 Bradyrhizobium sp.
GAGTTTGCGACCATGCTGCTCGGCAGCGGCTATGGCACCGGCGAGCATGTCCTGTACGGCGCGTTCACGGTCGATCTCGACGCGGGCACCGTGACCGACGACCCCGCCGCCGATGCGGTCACAAGCAACGTCGAGATCACGAGGTAGCCTGCGATGGCGCATCCCTATCATCATGCCGTGCGTTCCGCGCGCCTGTTCGGCGGCGTTGCCGAGGATTACCTGCCGGTCCACGACTGGTTCGACGAGAGCAAGGCGCATCTCGCCGACGTGCGGCACCGCGCGCTGCGTCATCACAGCGAAGGCATCTTCCTTTGCGAGAAGATCTTCGGTGCGACGCTGACCAACAGCGCCGGCAAGCAGGTGCCGGTGCGGACCGTCGGCGAACAGCACGTCAAGGACGATCTCGGCTGGATCCCTTCGGTCAAGGATTGGCTGCAACATCTGGAAATGCAGCCCTGGATGGGACGAACGCCGTTCCGGCCGCAGATGGACGAAGCTACGCCGCTCACCGGCGCGACAAGTTCGACCGATGATGTCGTGAGAGGCTGACCCGCTCAAGCGATTGGCATCGGTGGCCGTGTTGCCCGCTGCGTGGTGCTATGATTCAATGCAATGCATGTGCCCGGTGTTGATCTGCCGGATCGTGACCGGGAGTATCCATGTCGTCTGAGCCGTCCGCCTCGCGAAACCGGCTGGTGCTGGTTGTCTACACCGCCGCGATCTTCGTCAGCGCGCTGCTGCTGTTCTCGGTTCAGCCGTTGTTCACCAAGATGGTGCTGCCGCGGCTCGGCGGCTCGCCGGCGGTGTGGTCGGTGGCGATGGTGTTCTTCCAGTCGCTGCTGCTCGGCGGTTACGCTTACGCGCATCTCTTGATGAAGTTGAACAGCCGTGTGGTGCCGATCGTGGTGCATCTCGTGCTGCTCGTCGTTGCGCTGCTGACATTGCCGCTCTCGATCAAGAGCGGCTGGGGCGAGCCGCCGACCTCGGGCTATGCGGTCTGGCTGCTCGGCCTGTTCGCGGTCTCGATCGGTCTGCCGTTCTTCGCGCTCGCCGCCAACAATCCGCTGCTGCAGGCCTGGTTCGTGCGCACCGGCCACCCCAACGGACCCGACCCGTATTTTCTCTATGCGTCGTCGAACATCGGCAGCTTCCTGGCGCTGCTGTCCTATCCGGTGCTGCTCGAGCCGATGTTCACGTTGCGCACCCAGAACCTGATCTGGACCGGCGGCTATGGTCTGCTGATCGCACTGATCGCAGGCTGCGGCGTGCTGCTGTTGCGCTCGCCGGCCTATGCCGCCGCACTCAATATGCAAGTCGACGATGCCGATGCGCCGGCGCCGTCCTGGTCGCGGCGGGCGCGCTGGATTTTCCTGGCTGCCGTGCCGTCCGGCCTCTTGATCGCGGTGACGGCGCATATCTCGACCGACGTCGCGGCCGCGCCCTTGCTGTGGGTGCTGCCGCTGTCGCTGTATCTGTTGACCTGGGTGCTGGTGTTCCAGTCGCGGCCGCTGCTGCCGCACAAATGGATGCTGCTGGCGCAGCCGCTGGCGATCGCCGGCGTCGTGATCCTGCTCGCGGTCGGCGGCGAGCAGAACCTGCTGCTCACGCTCGGCGGCCATCAGCTCTGCTTCTTCATCATCGCGATGGCCTGCCATGGCGAGCTCGCGCGCACCCGCCCCGCGGCGAGATATCTCACCGGCTTCTATGTCGCGCTGTCGTTCGGCGGCATGGTCGGCGGCCTGTTCGCGGGGCTGATCGCGCCGTTCACCTTCTCATGGATCGCTGAATATCCGATCCTGCTGGCGCTCGCGGCGCTGTGCCGTCCGCCCGGCGGCGCCGAGCGGCTGCCGCGCTGGAGCGCCTGGTACTGGCCGTTCCTTGCGGTGCTGGCGGTGGCGCTGATCGCGCCGAGCTATTCGGCGAGCGACATTTTCAACTGGTTCGACGACCACAGGGTATGGGTGATCGGCGCAGTCGGCGTGCTCTCGGCGCTGCTCGCGCTCGCACTGAATGCCAATCGCTGGAAGATCTTCGCCACCGTCGTGGTCGCGCTGGTGGTGCTGCGCGCCTATCCATCGGATGACGGCCGCGTCGAGACCGTGCGCAGCTTCTTCGGCGTGCACAAGATCGTGGTGACGCCGAGCGGGCAATATCACGTGCTGATGCACGGCACCACGATCCACGGCGCCGAGAAGTTCAAGAACGACGACGGCACGCCGGTCACCGGAAAGCCGGAGCCGATCAGCTATTATCACAAGGATGGCGGCATCGGCCGGGCGATATCAGCGATCCGCGAGCGCAAGGGCGCGCCGCTGAAGGTGGCGGTCATCGGCCTCGGCTCGGGGACGCTGACTTGTGCATCGCTCCCCGGCGAGGACTGGCGCTTCTTCGAGATCGACCAGTCGATGGTCGATACCGCACGCGACCCGAAATACTTCACCTATATCCAGAGCTGCGAGCCGAACCTGAAGCCCGTCATCGGCGACGCCCGGCTGACCTTCGCCAAGGAGCCGGACGGCGTGTACGATCTCATCATCGTCGACGCCTATTCGTCGGACGCGATCCCGATCCATCTCGCAACCGAAGAGGCGATGGCGATCTACAAGGAGAAGCTGGCGCCGCAGGGCGCGGTCGTGATGCACGTCTCCAATCGGCATCTCGAACTTGCCAGCGTCGTGGTCGGCATTGCCGACGCCAACGACATGAAGAGCTGGGTCTACAGCGAGGATTCCGGCCGCGACAACGAATACATCTTCTCGACCTCGGTCGTGGTCTCCGCGCGCGAGGACGCCGATGTCGGCAAGCTCGCATCATCAGACGTCTGGACCGAGACCGATGCCAACGAGAAGCAGCGGGTCTGGACCGACGATTATTCGAACGTGCTGGGCGCGGTGTACCGGCGCCTGCGCGACGGCGAGCAGTAGGCTCTAGCGGTCCGCGACCAGCAGCTTCGCGATCTCCGAGCTGACGATCGCGGTGAACAGTTCGGGGTCGTCGAACGCCCTCGCAGAGAGCATGGCACCGTGAACCGACGCCATCAGCATTTGAGCTTCCTGTTCCGGCTGATTGTCCAGCCGGAACAGCCGCTGCTCTGCGCCTGCTCGCAGCACCGACGCAAGCCATCGCGCAAGATGATGGAAATGGGCGCGGACGCGCGATGCGACCTCGTCCGGCAACATCGGCATCTCGCCGGCAAGCATCGCGCAGACGCAGAACGGCAGCGTGGCATCCCGAATGCACGCCTGCCAGAAGTTCACATAGGACCGCAATTGGTCGACCGGGCTGGCGGACTGCTCCAGCAGGGACTTCAGGCCCAGCTCGGTCTGCTGCCGGTAGCGATCGACCAGCGCCGAAACCAGTTCGGCCTTGGTCGGGAAGTGATGGTGGATGCTCGCCTTCCTGATGCCGATCGCATCGGAGATGTCGGCATAGCTGAACCCGTTATAGCCGCCCGCCACGATGAGGGACTGCGCGACATCGAGAATCCGCTCTGAAGTCGAAATCATTGAGCTCATGGCGCGCCGCCTCCCTTCCGGTAGGTAAGCTGTCAAGGTGGTGTGGCGCACCTGTTCGACACAAGAAGGTGTCCCTGCGCCCGATTGACCCGAGGCGTGTGTCTACCTACTAGTAGGTATGCAATCATGGGAGTCAATCGATGCAAAGCCGACCTTCGACCCAATCCAGCTGGCTGCAATCCTACTATTTCGGGCGCGCGATCTTCTCGATCGCGTGGGTCGCCGCCGCCGTTCTTTTCAGCGGGCAAGCGGGCCCTGCCGCTTTCCTGCTCGTGATCTACCCGGCATGGGACGCCATCGCCAATCTGGCTGACGCGCGGGTCAACGGCGGCCTCAAGGCCAACCCGTCCCAGGCCTTGAATGTCGTGGTCAGCACCATCACGGCGCTCGCCGTGATCGTGGCGGTCGGCCGCGACACCTATGCCGTTCTGGCGGTGTTCGGGGTGTGGGCGATCCTCGCGGGTGTGCTGCAATTGTCCACCGGCGCCAGGCGCTGGCGTCACGTTGGCGCGCAATGGGCGATGATCCTGAGTGGTGCGCAGTCGGCGCTGGCCGGCGGCTACATGATCAGCCGGTCGATCGGCACCGTGGCGCCGACGATTCTGGACGTCGCGCCCTATGCGGGATTCGGCGCGTTCTATTTCCTGCTTTCGGCGATCTGGCTCGTTGCCAGGGCCCATCGCAGCGCCCGTGCGTAGGCGCCGCCCGGCAGCATCGGAGAGCGCCAGTCGCCGTCTGCGCGATAGCTATTTCTTCTCCGGTGCCGTCGTTGCGGAGGCGGCTGTCGAAGCGGCGAGCAGCGGCATCGTCGGCGTGGTCTCGCCGGCGTCCTCGTCGAGGAATTGCTCCACGCCGGCCTGGATCGACGATTTCGCGCTGTCGGGGCCGCGGTCGCTGAGGTCGTTGTGGTGGAATTCGGTCCTGACCACCTTGATGCCGAGCCTGGCGCAGGTTTCGTCGTCAGGCACGACGCCCGGATCGGCCTTGAACACCGGGTCCCTGGAGCGGAACGACAGGATCTTGATCTTGCTGTCGGTGATGAAGGGAACGCGCAGATTGTCCAGCGTCACGACCTTCTTGACGAGGTCGGGATGCTGCTTGGCGAAATACATCGAGATGTCGCCGCCGTTGGAATGACCGATCAGCGTGAGCTGGCGATAGTTTGCGTTCGGATAGAGTTTCTTGAGCTCGTCGATCGCATACATGATGTTGAAGACGCCGCGATTGTATTGCATGCGGCGGCCGACATATTCCTCGCCGACCTTGGTCACCATCGGCGCATCGCTGTCGAGATCATGCTGGATGCTGACGACGAGATAGCCGCGTGACGCGAACACGTTGGTGAGGAATGAGTACTCGGTGTTCCTGACGGTGTTGCCGTGGCTCAGGATCGCGACCGGCAGCTCGATCATCTCGGCCATCGCCTGCATTTGCCGGTCGCGCCGGACCGCGACCTCGACCGTGACGTTGCGGTCGTCGCGCAGGACGTCGTGGAACGTCAGCGTCGTGTGACGGATGGCCCATCTGTCCGTCGTGAAATAACCGGCCATCGCCACGATGCACAGGCAAAGGACAATGATGCCCCGTTTCATGTCGACCTCTGATATTGCCTACGCGACCCGCGCTTCTCGCCCTGGCTTCATGGGGCATTCCGCGTGAATCGGCCTCCAGGGGCCAAGGCGGGCGCTCTTGCCGCCGAATATCGGGGTAATTTTACAATCAGATGACAGCGCGACAACCGGTCACGGCGCGCGGCGTCGCGGACGTTCTGCGGCGGTCACAAGCGGGTGAGGGAAGCGTGAACTGACGGCGCGCTTGCCTGCGGCGCCGTCAGCGGATCAGGCTATTCAGTCCTGATAATTGTTGCCGTAGAAGCTGCGCTGCTGCTGGTAGTACGGCCGCGGCTGATAATAGCCCTGCGGCGCCGCCGCGTAGCCCTGGTTGCCGTAGTATTGCTGCTGGCCATAGGCCTGCGCGTCGTAGACGCGGCGGCTCGACGGCGGCGCCGGGTAGCGCTGCGCGGTCGAGCTGCCGTCGGCCGGATAGATGTAGCCGTCGTCGACGCGGGCCTGTGCCGCCGGATATTCGCGCGGCTGCGGCGTCAGCACGACAGGGTCGCCGGCGGCGGCGGTGCCGTACTGCTCGTCCTGCTGCGGCGCGCGGCGGGCGACGGTGGTGCCGTTGCGCCCACGCGGATTGCGTGCCAACGCGACCTGCGCCGAGCCGGTGAGCGTCACCGTGGTGTTGAGCACGCCTTCCTTCTGGACCAGCGCGTAGAGCGTCGATGCGTTGTCGCGCGACAGCCGCACGCAGCCATGCGAGGCCGGCGTGCCGAGGCGGTTCACCGAGTCGGTGCCGTGGATCGCGTGCCCGATCTTGGTGAAGAAGATCGAGTGCGGCATCGGCGCGTCGTCGAATTCCTTGGAGTAGTGATCCTCTTCCATGCGGAAGGCGCGGAAGGTGCCGTTCGGCGTTTCGCGCGAGGGGATGCCGCTCGACACCGGCCAGTGATAGCGCGCGACGCCGTCGACCGCGACGGTCATCTGCTGGTTGTCCTTGTCGATGGTGATATCGACCTTGGCCTGCGCGGCGCCGGCCGTGAAAAGCATCACGGAAGTGAAAGCAATGAGGAACGAACGCATTTTACCTTTGGCCTCCAGGCCCGATCGCAGTAGCGGCTCTCCGTCCCCGCAACCAATATGCACGGAATCCGAATTTGGTTCCAGTCGCGGACCTCGCGCATCGTTAATCCCGCACGCGGCGCAAACAAGGCCGAAGCCGGGCTCTCCTGTCACGGCGGACTGACATTTTCGCGAGCGGGCCGCGACAACGGCCCCGGTCGGTCACCGCGACGCAACCATTTGGCCGCATGGGCGTTTCACAATCCCGCCCCGGCGGCGCATTCGCGCCGCGCATCAAGGAACCAAGATGAACACCACCAAGGTCAAGACCGCGGCCGTCGTCCCAGCCGGCCTCTCCGCGCGGCTCCTGCTTGCGGCCGCAGCCCTCGCTTTGGCGCTGGTGACTGTCCCCCATGCCGGCCATGCCCAGGGCATCGTCCGCGGGGCGCATGAAGGCGCCTATGAGGGCAACCGGGCCGCCGGTCCGATAGGCGGCGTGGTCGGCGGTGCCGTCGGTGCCGGCGTCGGCGGCGCGATGGGCGCGGTCAAGGGCGTGTTCGGTATCCCGGATCGCGGCTACCGCCGTGGCCACCGCTGCCGCGGCTATTACCGCCACGGGCACTTCCATTGCTACTGATTGGGATCGTCATTCCGGGGGCGCGCGCATGCGCGCCTCGGGCTACGTGACCGGCGTCAGTTCTTCAGGCGGTAGCCGGTCCTGAAGATCCAGGCCACGATCACCATGCACGCGATCAGGAAGCCCGCAGTCATGCCGAGGCTGAGCCCGACGCTGACATCGGCGATCTCGTAGAAGCTCCAGCGAAAGCCGGAGATCAGATAGACCACCGGATTGAACAGCGTGAGCGTGCGCCAGCCCGACGGCAGCATGTTCACCGAATAGAAGCTGCCGCCGAGGAAGGTGAGCGGCGTCACCACCAGCATCGGGATCATCTGCAGCTTCTCGAAGCCGTCCGCCCAGATACCGATGATGAAGCCGAACAGGCTGAAGGTGACCGCCGTCAGCACCAGGAAGGTCAGCATCCACACCGGATGCTGGATATGCAGAGGTACGAAAAGTCCGGCGGTGGCCAGAATGATCAGGCCGAGGATGATCGACTTGGTGGCGGCCGCGCCGACGTAACCGATGACGATCTCGAAATAGGAGATCGGCGCCGAGAGGATTTCGTAGATCGTGCCGGCGAATTTCGGGAAGTAGATGCCGAACGAGGCGTTCGAGATGCTCTGGGTCAGCACCGACAGCATCACCAGCCCCGGCACGATGAAGGTGCCATAGCTGACGCCCTCGACCTCGGTGATGCGCGAGCCGATCGCAGCGCCGAACACCACGAAATACAGCGAGGTCGAGACTACCGGCGAGACGATGCTCTGCAGCAGCGTGCGCCAGGTGCGCGCCATTTCAAACAGATAGATCGCCCGGATTGCGCGGTAGTTCATGGCGCCCTCACGAGGCTGACGAAGATGTCTTCGAGGGACGACTGCTTGGTATCGAGATCGGAGATCCGGACGCCGGCATTGCGCAGATCGTTGAGCAGGCTGGTGATGCCGGTGCGGTCGCCTTTGGTGTCGTAGTCGTAGGTCACCGCGTGGCCGTCGTCGGACAATTCGAGATTGTAGGCGGCGAGCGCAGCCGGAATGGCGTCGAGCTTGTTCTGCAATTGCAGCGTCAGCTCCTTCTTGCCGAGCTTCTGCATCAAGGTCGCCTTGTCCTCGATCAGGACGATCTCCCCCTTGTTGATGACGCCGATGCGGTCGGCCATCTCCTCGGCTTCTTCGATGTAGTGCGTGGTCAGGATGATGGTGACGCCGGCCGCCTGCAGCGTGCGGACCACTTCCCACATCCCCTTGCGCAATTCGACGTCGACGCCGGCGGTGGGCTCGTCGAGGAACAGGATCTGCGGTTCGTGCGACAGCGCTTTCGCGATCATCACGCGGCGCTTCATGCCGCCGGACAGCGTGATGATCTTGCTGTCCTTCTTGTCCCACAGCGACAGGTCTTTGAGCACCTTCTCGATATGGTCGGGGTTCTTCGGCTTGCCGAACAGGCCGCGGCTGAAGCTGACGGTTGCCCAGACCGTCTCGAAGGCATCGGTGTGCAGTTCCTGCGGAACCAGCCCGATCATCGACCGCGCCGCGCGATAATCGGCGATGATGTCGTGTCCGCCGATCGAAATGCGGCCCTCGCTCGGATTGGCGATACCGCAGATGATGCTGATCAGCGTGGTCTTGCCGGCGCCGTTCGGCCCGAGCAGCGCGAAGATCTCGCCTTTGACGATGTCGAGATTGATGCCCTTCAGCGCCTTGAAGCCGGAGCCATAGGTCTTTGACAGATTGGATACGGAAATGATCGGCGGCATGGAGGATCGGCAGCGTGAGGGAAGGGGGCGCGCGGATTGGAGCCCGGGCGCGCGGGGCGTGATGCGGGTTCAGCCCAGATAAGAACGCATATTCCGTTCTGCAATCACCCGCCCGAGCAGAAAATTCGTTCTGCGCAGTGGCGGATAGGCCGCGCTAATGCCGCTTCGCCGGTTTTGCCGGCTTCTTGGCCGCCGCCGGGGCGGGGTGCGCGGCCGGCGCGGTATCGGCGACCTTGCCGACCAGCATGATCTGCACCTGGTTGTTGACCGGCGCGTTGGGGCGGGCGGGGTCGAGCAGCTGCTCTTCGCCGAGCCCGACCGACTGCAGGCGCTTCGCCGTGATCTTGAAGGTGTTAACCAGGATGTCGCGGATCGCGTCGGCGCGCCGCTGGCTCAGCAGCACGTTGTTCTCGCGCCGTCCGGTCGATTCGATGTGGCCGACGATCAGGAAGGTGTAGGGCAGCAGCGACGAGTGCGTCAGCGCATCGGCGATGCGCCCGACGGTCTGGTAGGAGTCCGGCAGCACGATCGGCGTGTCGACGTCGAACGCGATGTCGGCATTGAATGTCGGCAGGTTGGTCAGGTCGGGGGCGATCGGCGGCCGCTTTTGCGGCGGCGGCTCGTTCTTCGATCGCGACCGCGATCGCTCCAGCACTTGCTGGCGCAATGCGGGGACGTCGATCGTTGCGTCCGTCTCGTAGTGATTGAGCTTGGCGATGACGTCGTCGCGCGTGATGGCGGTCTGCGCCTGAGCTGGCGCGAGCGGCATCGCCAGCAAGACCAGCGTCCCGAGCACGCTCAGAAGGCCAAGATCGCGCAAGCCTCGCGTCGTCAGGCGCATCATTGATACCCCGCGTCATTGATCGCCTGGGCGCAATTGCGGCTGAGGCCCTTGGCGCCGACGAGGCAGGGCACCGATTTGCTGGTCTCCTTGGTCGAGCCGCCGCAGACCTTGACGATCTCGCGGGTGCATACGTTGGCAACCGTCACGCGCGCTGCGATCCGTTTCTGGATTGCATCGAGGGTGGAGAAGTAGCTCTCCTTGCACTGCGGCGAGATCACGTCGCGGTTGCGCGACAGGCACTCCTTGAGGCGGTTGGAATCGAGATTGACGCCGCGGCAATTGGCGGTGATGTCGGCGCCGCAGGCCTTGGCGAGCTGCGCCGCGGAATCGCCAAAGCTGATCGTCTCCGCGACCGCCAGCGACGGCGCAGTGAGCGCGATGACAAAAAGGAAAAACCCACCCCGGACCATGCGGCCATCTCAACCCGTGAAATCAGCGATGGTCAAGGGCTACGAACAGAGAAGGCCGCCAAGAAAGGCTGCTGTGTCACGCCCGTTCCACAAAGCTGTCGACCACCTTCTTCTCGCCGGCCTTTTCGAAGGCGATGGTCAGCTTGTTGCCGTCGATCTTCACCACATGGCCGTAGCCGAATTTCTGGTGAAACACCCGGTCGTCCAGCGAAAATTCCGACGTCGTGCCCGTGGACTTCGCCACCAGCTCGCCCTCGATCACCATGGGGCCGCGCTTGGAGCGATTGAAATTGTCGGACGAAAAGGTGGATTGCCGCTCCTCGAAGCCGCCGCTGCGTCCCCCGCCGCCGCGGTTGCGGTTGGCCTGGGCGCGCTGCCAGCCCGGGGTCGAATAGCTCGAGCCGAATGATTCGAGGTTGTCGAAGCGCGAGGCGCCATAGCCGCCGCTGCCGCCCCAACCCGAGCCGCCCTTGGATTCGGTGATCTCGACATTGTGCGCCGGCAGCTCGTCGAGGAAACGCGACGGGATCGTGGTCGACCAGGTGCCATGGATGCGGCGGTTGGTCGCGAAATAGATTTTTGCGCGGCGGCGGGCGCGGGTCAGCCCGACATGGGCGAGGCGGCGCTCCTCCTCGAGCCCGGCGCGGCCCTGTTCGTCGAGCGTGCGCTGGCTCGGGAACAGGCCTTCCTCCCAGCCCGGCAGGAACACGTTGTCGAACTCGAGGCCCTTGGCCGAATGCAGCGTCATCAGCGACACGGCTTCGTCGCCGGCCTCGCCGTCGCGGTCCATCACCAGCGATATATGTTCGAGAAACCCTTGCAGGTTCTCGAATTCCTCCATCGAACGCACCAGTTCCTTAAGGTTGTCGAGCCGGCCCGCGGCGTCGGCCGAGCGGTCCTTCTGCCACATCTCGGTATAGCCGCTCTCGTCGAGCACGATCTCGGCGAGCTCGGTGTGCGAGGTGACCTCGCGCTGGGCGCGCCAGCGGTCGAATTGCATGACGAGATCGCGCAGCGATCCGCGCGCCTTCGGCTTCAGCTCGTCGGTCTCGACCACGGCGCGCGCCGCCTCGAACAGCGGAATGCGGCGCTTGCGGGCATGGTCATGCAGCAGCTGGACGGTCGCATCGCCGAGCCCTCGTTTCGGCACGTTGACGATGCGCTCGAAGGCGAGATCGTCGGCCGGCGAATTGATGGTGCGCAAGTATGCCAGCGCATCGCGGATTTCGGCGCGCTCGTAGAATCTGGGGCCGCCGATCACGCGGTAGGGCAGGCCGAGCGTGACGAAGCGGTCTTCGAACTCGCGCATCTGGAACGAGGCGCGGACCAGGATGGCGACGTTGTTGAGGTTTTCACCCGAGCGCTGCAGCTCCTCGAGCTCCTCGCCGATCGCGCGCGCTTCCTCTTCCGAATCCCAGGAGCCGGTGACGGTGACCTTCTCGCCGTCGACATCCTCGGTGCGCAGCGTCTTGCCGAGCCGGCCCTCATTGTGCGCGATCAGATGCGAGGCCGCGGCCAGGATGTGGCCGGTGGAGCGGTAATTGCGCTCGAGGCGGATGACCTTGGCGCCGGGGAAATCGTGATCGAAGCGCAGGATGTTATCGACCTCGGCGCCGCGCCAGCCATAGATCGACTGGTCGTCGTCGCCGACGCAGCAGATGTTCTTGAGGGGCTGTTGAGCGGTGACGTTTTCCCCGTCATTCCGGGGCGCACCGCCAGGTGCGAACCCGGAATCCAGAGGTGAGTCCTCATCGTCTCGAGATTCTCCGGTGCGCAATTGCGCACCAGAGTTCGCATCTTCGATGCGCCCCGGAATGACGGGAGAATTGGGCGCTCCCGGAATCACCGCCGACAACGGCAGCCCCGGTCGCGACGGCGCCTGCGACAGTAGGCGCAGCCACAGATATTGCGCGACGTTGGTGTCTTGGTATTCGTCGACCAGGATGAACTTGAAGCGGTTCTGGTACTGCCGCAGTACGTCCGGATTCTCGCGGAACAGCCTGATGTTCTCGAGCAGCAGGTCGCCGAAATCGGCCGCGTTGAGGATCTTCAGCCGCTCCTGATAGGTCGCGTAGATCTTGCCGCCCTTGCCGTTGCCGAACGAGGCGGCTTCGCCCGCCGGCACCTGCGACGGCGACAGCCCGCGGTTCTTCCAGCTGTCGATCAGGCCGGCCAGCATCCGCGCCGGCCAGCGCTTGTCGTCGATGTTCTCGGCCTGCAGCAACTGCTTCAGCAGCCGCACCTGGTCGTCGACGTCGAGCACCGTGAAGTTGGATTTGAGCTGCACCAGCTCGGCATGGATGCGCAGGATGCGGCCGCCGATCGAGTGGAAAGTGCCGAGCCACGGCATGCCCTCGACCGCCTGGCCCAGCATCTGGCCAAGCCGCAGCTTCATCTCGCGCGCCGCCTTGTTGGTGAAGGTCACCGACAGGATTTCCTGCGGCCGTGCGCGACCCTGGCTCAGGATATGCGCGATGCGCGTGGTCAGCACGCGCGTCTTGCCGGTGCCGGCGCCGGCCAGCACCAGCACCGGGCCATCGAGCGTCTCGACCGCCTCGCGCTGCTCCGGATTGAGGCCGTTGAGATATTGCGGAGCGCCCGCCGCCGCCCGCGCACGCGCGGCGATGCCGCCAGCCACCGGCTGGTGCTCGGGAACGCCGTGATGGGACAGTTTGCTCGGCTCGGTCATTGGCGAATCGTCTCGGCCCCACGATGGCACCGTGGGACGGTGAAGGGGAGCCTTCTTAACAGGGATTGAGGGGCATATAGGGCCTGATCGGCCGTTTTGACAGGTTTTATCGTGGCCGTTTGGAACGGTTTTGGCAGCAGCGCACAACCGGCCTGGTTCCTGAAATCGGCGAAAATTTCGCGGTTTCGCGCTCAGGAACCAGCGTTTCCCCGCAGGATTGTTTCATCGAATGCGGCGTCGGCTAAGCGCCCGCGCCGGGAATCGAACGAGGAAACGAAGCGAGAGGTTTGATCATGTTGAGCTGGGTCGTCACATTCCTGGTCATCGCCCTGATCGCGGGCATTCTGGGCTTCGGCGGCATCGCCGGCGCCTCGATCGAAATCGCCAAGGCGATCTTCTTCATCGCCATCATCCTGTTCCTGGTGTCGGCGGTGGTCGGATTGGCGCGCGGTCGCACGAGGGTCTAGCGAAAGGCTGAGTCTAGCGAAGGGCTGGTTATTTCCTCGAGGGCATTGCCACGTTGCGGCCGATGCCCTCGGGCCGCGGCACACCCGCATAGCTATCCACGATCTTCTGCGTGCGGGCGCGAATGTCAGGCGGAAACGGCGCGACCTTGCGCGCCTCCATGTCGATGTGCAGCGTGAGGTTCTCCGAGGTCGCGGAAAGCCAGCCCTCGGTGGCGTGGCGCAGCTCCTCGAACGTGTGCAGCCGCTTCTCGTCGGCGCCCAGCAGGAAGACCGAGACCTGCACGGGATCGCCGAGATGAATCTCCCGCAGGTAGCGGACGTGGCACTCGGCGGTGAAGGTCGAGCAGCGCCGTTCCTTCATATAGGCAGGCCCGATGCCGAGCTGCAGCCACATCTCGTCGATGGCGCGGTCGAACATCACATTGTAATAGGCCATGTTGAGATGGCCGTTATAGTCGATCCATTGCGGATCGATCTGCATCACGGAAGATTTGAACGGGGCCGAAGGAAGCGGCATCTCGCTGGCGGCAGTCACTGAAGTCATTCTCCATCCCCGGTTCGCTGGCGTTCGAGCATGAACTTTTCTGTGGCTCCGGCGTCCACTTTTTCAAGTCAGGCTCTCTTGACCCCTTATACAAGCTTTGCCACGGTCGGCTAAATCCGGGAGGAAATTCGACGTGGCGACAACGATTTCGAGCAATTTGACGCGACCTGAGCCGGAGGCCCTGAAGCGCGCGATCGACGCGCTGGCGGCGCGGTTCGGCAACCGGCTCGTGACGTCTTTAGCCGTGCGCGAACAGCACGCCCATACCACCACCTGGCTGCCGACCCAGCCGCCCGATGCGGTGGTGATGGCGCAGGAAACCGCCGACATCCAGGATGTGGTGCGGATCTGCGCCGCCAATCGCGTGCCCGTCATCGCCTTCGGCACCGGAACCTCGCTGGAAGGCCAGGTCAACGCGCCGGCGGGCGGCGTCTGCATCGACCTGCGCGACATGAACAAGGTGCTCGCGGTCCATGCCGAGGACCTCGACTGCGTGATCCAGCCCGGTGTGACCCGCAAGGCGCTGAACGAGCATCTGCGCGACCAGGGCCTGTTCTTCCCGATCGATCCCGGCGCCGATGCCTCGCTCGGCGGCATGACCTCGACCCGCGCCTCCGGCACCAACGCGGTGCGCTACGGCACCATGCGCGAGAACGTGCTGGCGCTGAAGGTGGTGCGCGGCGACGGCGAGATCATCACCACAGGCACCCGCGCCAAGAAGTCGTCGGCCGGCTACGACCTGACGCATCTGTTCGTCGGCGCCGAGGGCACGCTCGGCATCATCTCCGAGCTGACCATCCGCCTGCGCGGCATCCCTGACACGATCGCGGCCGCCGCCTGTTCGTTCGAGACCGTGCGCGGCGCCTGCCAGGCCACCATCCTGGCGATCCAGACCGGCATCCCGGTCGCGCGGATCGAGCTGCTCAATGCCGCGCAGGTGAAGGCCTGCAACAATTATTCGAAGCTGTCGCTGCCGGAGACGCCGTTGCTGCTCCTGGAATTCCACGGCAGCGAGGTCGAGGTCGCCGAGCAGTCGAAGAATTTCCGCGACATCGCCGCCGAGTGCGGCGGCGGCGAGTTCACCTGGACCACCAAGCCGGAGGATCGCACCAAGCTGTGGCAGGCCCGGCACGATGCCTATTGGTCGGTGAAGGCAATTCGTCCCGGCGACAGCATCGGCGTGGTCGCGACCGACGTCTGCGTTCCGATCTCGCGACTTGCCGACTGTGTCACCGAGACCGAGGACGATCTGAAGCGGCTCAATCTGCTGTCGCCGATCGTCGGCCATGTCGGCGACGGCAATTTCCACTGCTCGCTGGTCTGCGACGTCAACAACAGCGACGAGATGGCGCGCGGCGAGGAGTTCATGCATCGGCTGGTCGAACGGGCGCAGGCGATGGGCGGCACCTGCACCGGTGAGCACGGCATCGGCCAGGGCAAGCAGAAATATCTGAAGGCCGAGCTCGGCGTGGAGGCGCTCGACGCGATGCGGGCGCTCAAGCAGGCGCTCGATCCGCAGAATATCTTCAACCCCGGCAAGATCGTTCCCGCCGTCTGAGGCGTCGTCACGCCGCAAAGGATTCGCCAGCGTTCACGCGCGGAACCGCCTGCGTGTGACGCAGTGTGATCTTGGCTTCTCGCTCCGTGCGCATTTTTTGCGGAGCTGCCGTTCGGTGTGACCTCAGCGCCATAGTTCGCAGCTTGCTCGGTGTCGCGCAGACTCTGCCATTCACAGGTTGCGCCGGGGACAGCTATGCTTGCCGCGCTTCGAGGTGCGGCGATGTGGTTGTTCAACAAGGCCAGGCGGACAGATATCTGGGACGATCCCGTGGCGCAGCCGCTCGGCGACATCGAGGCTGCGCAGCGGATCCGTGCGATCTGCCGCGATGCTGCCGGCTGCGCCGAGGCGATCTCTTCGCCCGGCACGCGCTCGCCGGCGAAGCAGCAGATCGAGCGCGATCGCTACGAGCGCGCCGCCAAGGTCGCGATGGAAATCGCGATGAAGATCTCCGACCAGCTGGTGCGGGATTCCGCGGTGCGCGAGATCGTCGGCCTCTGCATGAAGGCCAACAACATCAAGACGGGGCGGGCGCTGTTCCGCGCCATCCACGCGAGCTCGATCAAGGCCGAGGTGCTGAAGGAGCATCCGACGCTGGAGGGCGAGCAGGCTTGATTTGGAGGCGAGTCTCCGTAGCTATCGCGTCGCCAGTCGCCCGCATGAGCGAAGCGATGTGCGGGAACGGTCTTCCCGGGTATCGCTGCGCTCACCTGGGCTACGGACTGATCTCACCAATGTCTAGCTCTGCCCGCCCAGCGTACGAACCGCTTCATCGACGCTGTGGAAGACGTGGTCCCTCGGCAGCACGGCGTAGAGATCGAAGCGCTCGAACGCCTCCTGCGCGCGGGAGGATTCGAGCCGTGCCACCGCCAATGTCACGCCGTCATCGCGGCACTCGCGAAACAGGTCGCGCAGCGCCTGCGCCGCCGTGAAATCGATCTCGATCATGCCGCTGGCTTCGATCACCAGCAGTTTCGGCTTGGGTGTCGCGTGGCCGATGGTCTTGAGCACGCCGCCGTGAAAACCTTCCGCGTTGAGGAACGACAACGGGGCCTGCAGGCCGACCACGGCGATGCCGGGCTTGCGCTCGCCGGTGACGTGCGGCCCTGCCGGCCACCAGATCGTGGTGCCGGGCACGTGGACGAATTCCACCAGCTGACCTCGCGTCGTGGTCCAGATGCCGTGCAGCAGCGACAGCGCGATGCCGACCGCGACGCCTTGCTCGATCGGCAGCACGATGATCGCGGCTGCCGTCGCCACCACCAGCAGGAACTCGTAGAACGACTGGCGGAAGATCGCGACGATCTGCTTGACGCGAATGATGCGCAGCGCCACGAACAAGAGGACGCCGCCGAGCGCCGCATCGGGCACGTGCTGCAACAGCGTCGCACCGAACGCCAGCAGCGCGAGCACGATGGCCGCGGCAAACAGCCCCGAGACCTGCGTGCGCCCGCCGGTCTCCGACACGATGCCGGTGCGCGGCGGGCTGGCGTTGACGGGGAAAGCGCCGAACAGGCCGGCGAGCAGGCTGCCGGCTCCGGCGCCGAGGAAGTCGCGATCGACGTCGGCCGGCTTGTCCGGATCTGACAGAAACGAGCGCGTCGTCGCCGCGGTCTGCACCATGACGACGATGGCGATCAGGATCGCCAGCGACAGCAATTTGATCCATCGCTCCGGCGCGATGTCCGGTAGCGATGGCGTCGGCAGCGAACCGGGCACGGTGCCGACCACCTTGACGCCCTTGCTCTCGAGATGGCCGGCGATCACGGCGATGGTGGCCACGACAAGACCGATCAGTGCGCCCGGAATCCGCGCGCTGATCTTCTCCGATCCGGCAACCAGCGCCAGCACGCCGAGACCGATCGCCAGCGTGTAGGCATTGGTCTGGCCGATCTTCTCGGTGAGGACCCCGAGCTTGTAGAGCGTCGGCCCGTCCGGCGTGGTCAGGCCGAGCACGCCGGGCAATTGCGAGACCAGGATGTGGACGGAGATGCCGGCGAGGAAGCCGACCGTCACCGGCGTCGACAGCAGATTGGCGATCCAGCCGAGCTTGAACAGGCCGCC
>DASVOL010000295.1:0-5934 GCA_036383375.1 Bradyrhizobium sp.
CCGAGATTGGTCGAGATGGTATTGTTGATGTCCTCGAAGGTCACGCCGAACGCGCCCGCCTTTTCCCGATCGATGACGAGATTGACCTGCGGCGCTGGCGGCAAGCCCTCGATATAGACCTTTTGCAGCACGGGGCTCGCATTGGCTTCCGCGATCAGCCGGTCGGCCGCCGCAGAAAGCGCTGCATAGCCCTTCTGCGCGCGGTCCTGCAGGCGGAAGCTGAAGCCACTGGAGTTGCCGAGGTTGTCGATCGGCGGCGGCTGCAGCGCCGAGATCTTGGCATCGCGGATCGACGACGACAGGTCGCGGTTGATGTCGGCAACGATGGCGGCCGCGGAATCCTTCGCGCCGCGCTCCGACCAGTCCTTCAGCGTGATGAAGGCCTGCGCGGTGTTCATGCCCTGGCCGAGGAAGCTGAAGCCGGTGAGGAACGTGACGTTCTCGATGCCGGCGCGATCCTTCAGGTACTTCTCGACCTGCTCGACCGCAGCTTCGGTCCGCGCATAGGACGATTCCGACGGCGTCTGCACGTCGGTCGTGATGAAGCCCTGGTCGTCGACCGGCAGGAAGCCGCCCGGCAGCCGCACGAAGCCGTAGGCGACGCCCGCGAACAGCACGAGATAGATCAGCATCAGGCGGCCGGTGCGCTTCAGCCCGCCCTGAACGGTGGTGACATAGCCGGCACGGCTCCTGTCGAGCACGCGGTTGAACCAGCCGAACACGCCCTTGCGGGCATGGCCGTGCCCCTTCTCGACCGGCTTGAGCAAGGTCGCGCACAGCGCCGGCGTCAGCGACAGCGCGAGCAGCGCCGAGAACGCGATCGCCGCCACCATGGTGACCGAGAACTGGCGGTAGATGATGCCGACCGAGCCGGGGAAGAACGCCATCGGCACGAACACCGCCATCAGCACCAGCGTGATGCCGATGATGGCGCCGGTGATCTGCGACATCGCCTTCTTGGTGGCTTCCTTCGGCGGCAGGCCCTCCTCCGCCATGATGCGCTCTACGTTCTCGACCACGACGATGGCGTCGTCGACCAGGATGCCGACCGCCAGCACCATGCCGAACATGGTCAGCATGTTGATCGAGAAGCCCGCGACCATCAGCGTGGCGCAGGCGCCCAGCAGCGCCACCGGAACCACGATGGTCGGAATGATGGTGTAGCGGATGTTCTGTAGAAACAGGAACATCACGATGAACACCAGCACCACCGCTTCGACCAGCGTCATCAGGACCTTCTCGATCGAGGCTTTGACGACGGGCGTGATGTTGTAGGGGATCTCGTAGGAGATATTGGCCGGGAAGAAGCGCGACAGCTCCTTCATCTTGGCTTCGACCGCGCTCGCGGTTGCCAGCGCATTGCCCTTCGGCGACAGCAGCACCGAAAGGCCGGCGGTCGGCTTGCCGTCGAGACGGGTGTTGAACTGGTAGCTGAGGCCGCCGATCTCGATCCGCGCGACGTCGCGCAGGCGGACCGTCGAGCCGTCGGGGTTGGCGCGCAGGATGATCGCGCCAAACTCGTCGGGCGAGGAGAGCTGGCCCTTCACCAGGACCTGGGCGGAAATCGTCTGCGTGTCGGTGCTCGGCTGGGCGCCGATGCTGCCCGAGGCGACCTGGGCGTTCTGCGCCGTGATCGCCTTGTTGACGTCATCGGCGGACAGGCCGTAGCCGACCAGCTTGGCCGGATCGATCCAGATGCGCAGCGAACGCTCGGTCGAATACAGCGTGGCACGGCCGACGCCGGGAATACGGCGCACCTCGCCCAGCACGTTGCGGATCATGAAGTCGCCGAGGCCCACTTCATCCAGCGAGCCATCGGTCGAGTTCAGCGTGATGATCTGCAGCACGGCGCTTGAGGCTTCCTCGACCAGGATGCCCTGCTGGATCACGGCGCGCGGCAACCGCGCCTCGACGCGCTTGAGGCGGTTCTGCACCTCGACCGAGGCCTGGCTGGTGTCGGTGCCCGGCTTGAAGTTGGCGATGATCTCGACCTGGCCGAGCGAGTCGGAGGTCGATTCGAAGTTCAGGATGTTGGCAGCGCCGTTGAGCTCCTCCTCGATCAGCCGCGTGACGCTGTTGTAGAGGTTTTCAGGCGACGCGCCGGGATAGCTCGTCGAGATCGAGATCGAGGGCGGCGCGATGATCGGATACTGCGCGACCGCAAGCAGCGGAATCGAGATCGCGCCGACCAGACAGATGAACAGCGCGACGACCCAGGCGAAGATCGGCCTGTCGATGAAGAAATTGGGCATGTCGGATCACTTCACCGCGTGCGCGGTCTGCTGCGAATCCGGTGCCGCAGCAGCGTCGATGTCACGCCAGGCCAGCGGCCGTACCTTGTCGCCGGCGGCGAATTTCTGGAAGCCCTCGACGACCACCTTGTCGCCGGCCTTGAGGCCCTCGGTCACGAACCAGGAACCGCCCTGCAGCGAGCCGGTGCGCACCGGCTGCACCGCGACGTGATTGTCGTCCTTGACGACGAACACTTCGCTGCCGCCGCCGCCATTGCGCTGGATCGCCTGCTGCGGCACCGCGATCGCGTCGGTGTCGATGCCCTGCTCGATCTGCACACGAACATACATGCCCGGCAGCAGGACCCGATTCGGGTTCGGGAACTCACCACGCAGGGTCACCTGCCCGGTATGGGCGTCGACCTTGGCGTCGGAGAACAACAGCTTGCCCGGCAGCGGATAGATCGAGCCGTCGTCGAGCACGAGGCGCACCTTCATCGCGTCGGACTCGATGCGGTCGAGATCGCCGTTCTCGAAGGCGCGGCGGAGCTGGTTCATCTCGGTGACCGACTGCTGGAAGTCGGCATAGATCGGATCGAGCTGCTGGATGGTCGCAAGGCTCGCCGCGTCGTTCTGCACGACGAGCGCGCCTTCGCTGATGACCGCAGCGCCGATGATGCCGTCGATCGGCGCCCGGATCGTCGCATAGTCCAGATTGAGTTTCGCGCGGGCGACGTCGGCCTCGCGGCCCTGCACGTCGGCTTCGGCCTGCTTCAGGTTGGCGATCGCCTTCTCGTTCTCGGCCTCCGAGGTCGCGCGCTGGTTGGTGAGGGTGGCGATACGGCGGGCCTGCAGCGAGTTCTGCTCGAGCACGGCCTTGGCGCGCGCCAGCGCCGCCTCGGTCGACTGCAATTCGACTTCGAACGGGCGCGGATCGATCTGATACAGGGGATCGCCGACCTTCACCTCGCTGCCCTGGTGGAACATCCGGTTGACGACGATGCCCGAGACGCGCGGGCGCACCTCGGAGACACGGGTCGGCGCGATGCGGCCCGGCAGCTCGCGCACCATCGCGCGCGCCTGCTGCTTCACGGTGACGACACTGACGTCCGGCTCGGGTGCTTGTACGGCGGCGGTTGCGGAATTCGGTTCGTTGCAGCCAGCAAGCAGTGGCGCCGTCACGGCCAGCATCAGAGCAATGCATGCCGATTGCGCGCGAAGTCCAGACATTGAGATGATCGCCCCTGAGAGGTTTGAACAAACGAACGGCGGTGTCACGGCGACAGCGCTCGCGTTGCTGGGGTGAAAATAAAATCTCGTTGCTGCGACGCAATGCGTATTTCGGCGGCTCATTGTCACAGAACGCTATCGCCCTGATTTCGCAACGTGTTTTATCGGGTCACTGCATTGTGAGCGGGTTCCATCGCAGGCTGTGGGAATGCGTTAAGGACCGCGTGAGCGGGAATACGCCTTTTGCCTGTGCGGGAATGCCGCAGATTGCAAAGTTGTAATGCGCGGCGCGCGAATCGCCGATCGCGGCGCACCTTGCCCAGCGATGCGTGCAACCCGAGTTCGTCTCGCGACCCGCGCGTGGGACCGGCACCTTCCGAACAGGCTGATCCGCCGAAGCGCCGGAATGCTGTGCAAAGCGGCAACGCTCTGCCCGGTCTCAACCCAAGGTTCTGCTGACAGCCTTTGGATTCGGCTTTCCTCACTCCGCCGCTGTGCCATATTGCTGGCAGATGCGGCCTTCGCGAACGGATGACCCGGCAATGCCCCCTTCCCGCTCCGAGATGGAGATCGAACTGAGCAAGCTGTCCTCGCCCAGGATATTCCTGGTGCGGATGCTGGTGTTCCTGGTGCTCTGCGGCCTGGTCGGGGTCGTGCTGTACAAGCAGATCGTCACTGCCTTCTTCGCCAATCCCGGGCTGAACGCCCTGATCGGCGCCGTGCTGCTGATCGGCGTCATCCTGGCGTTCCGCCAGGTGATCCGGCTGTATCCCGAGGTCGCCTGGGTCAATAATTTCCGCATCGCCGATCCCGGCCTTGCGATCGAGCGCCGCCCGACCCTCCTTGCTCCCATGGCAGCCATTCTCGGCGGCGAGCGCACCGGGCGGATGTCGATCTCGCAGCAGACCATGCGACATCTGCTCGATTCGATCGCAACCCGCCTCGATGAAGCCCGCGACATCTCGCGCTACATGACCGGCCTCTTGGTGTTCCTCGGCCTGCTCGGCACCTTCTGGGGCCTGATCGAGACGGTGGGCTCGGTCGGCAAGGTGATCGACGGGCTCAAGGTCGGCGGCGATGCCGGTGCGCTGTTCGACACGCTGAAGGAGGGCCTTGCAGCTCCGCTCGGCGGCATGGGCATCTCGTTCTCGTCCTCGCTGTTCGGCCTCGCCGGCTCGCTGATCCTCGGCTTCCTCGACCTGCAATCGAGCCAGGCCCAGAACCGCTTCTACACCGACCTCGAAGACTGGCTCGCCACCACCGTGCGCGGCATTTCCGGCGACGGTGCCGGCGCCGGCGGCGCCGACCTGCAGGGCGCGATCGACCGGCTGCGTGCCACCTTCGAGGAAGGTGGCGCCGCAAGTGGCGGCCGCAGCACCACGGCGGCGATGGCCAATCTTGCCGAGGCGATCCAGGGGCTGGTAGCGCATATGCGCACCGAGCAGCAGATGATCCGCGAATGGGCCGACGGCCAGGGCGAGCAGAACCGCGAGATCAAGCGGCTGCTCGAGCGCCTCGCCCGCCAGCCCGAAAAGAGCTAGCCGCGCAGCAAGCCCAGGGAGAAACGCATGGCCCTCGCCCGCTCGCGCCGCAGCGAATCCGGCTTCAACTACTGGCCCGGCTTTGTCGACGCGCTGTCGACGCTGGTGCTGTCGATCGTGTTCCTGCTGTCGGTGTTCCTGGTCGTGCAATTCTTCCTGTCGCAGGAGGTCACCGGCAAGGACAAGGCGCTGGAGCAGCTCAACGCCAAGATCGCCCAGCTCAACGACCTGCTGTCGCTGGAGAAGCTCTCCAAGCTGACGCTCGACGATCAGGTGTCGCAGCTTCGCGCCGGCCTCGCTTCGGCCGAGGGCGAGCGCGACCGCATGAAGGGGCTCTATGAGGGGCTCGCCAATTCCGGCAATGACGCGCAGGGCCGCGCCAACGAGCTCAACAAGGCGCTGGAGTCCGAGAAGAGCGTCTCGTCGCGCGCGCTGGCGCAGATCGAGGTGCTGAACCAGCAGATCAGCGCGCTGCGCCGGCAATTGGCCGCGCTCGAAGAAGCGCTCGACGCTTCGGAAAAGAAAGACAAGGAATCGCAGAATCGCATCGCCGATCTCGGCTCCCGTCTGAACGTTGCGCTGGCTCAGCGCGTGCAGGAATTGTCGCGCTATCGCTCCGAATTCTTTGGCCGGTTGCGCGCCATTCTCGGCAACCGTCCTGACATCCGCGTGGTCGGCGACCGCTTCGTGTTCCAGTCCGAAGTGTTCTTCGACACCGGCCAGGCGACGCTGTTGCCCGAGGGACGCGCCGAGCTCGATACCGTCGCAGCGGCGCTGATCGAGCTCGACAAGAAGATCCCGACCGAGATCGCCTGGGTGCTGCGCGTCGACGGCCACACCGACGTGCGGCCGATCAACAGCCCGCTGTTCAAGTCGAACTGGGAACTGTCCTCGGCGCGCGCGATCTCGGTGGTGCAGTATCTGGTCTCGCT
>DASVOL010000296.1:0-9644 GCA_036383375.1 Bradyrhizobium sp.
GATCAGAAGATTCTGGATCAGAAGATTTTGGATCAGAACATTCGCGAGCTGCAGGAATGGCTCCGCACCGCCTGGCAGCAGCTTGCGGACCCCTCGCTCACCGCCTTCTCCCGCCGCGAGCTGCGCAACCAGATGAAGCAATGCCACGCCGATCTGCGCGTGCAGCTGCAAGCCGCTTCCAAGCGGATGCTGAGTCAGCCGGCTGGATCGGGCAAGACGTTCGCCAGGCCAGCGCTGCGGATACTCGCCTAGCAGCGTAGTCGAGCTAAGCGGATTCCTGCTCCGCGTGGAGGAAACGCGCCGCTGTCATGATCGCCAGCGCGCCAAAATGCCGCGATCTCCTGCTGCATGCGCGCCATACGCACCCTCTGCTTGTGCAGGAATGCCCGACAGGGCACAGCAAAACCGCTCCGGTATGCCTATATAGGGCGTCGCAGAGCGGCCCATGCCGCCAAACCTCAGGGACTCCCGTGTTATATCTGGAACTTGCGATCGTGGCGGTCTTGATCGTCGTCAACGGTCTGTTGTCGATGTCGGAGCTTGCGATCGTCTCCTCCCGTCCGGCGCGCCTCGCCGCGCTGGTCGAGAAAGGCGTCAGCGGCTCGCGCCGCGCGCTCGCACTGGCCTCCGATCCCGGAAAATTCCTCTCCACGGTGCAGATCGGCATCACGCTGATCGGCGTGCTGTCGGGCGCCTTCTCGGGCGCGACGCTGGGTCAGCGGCTTTCGCAATGGCTGTTCGAGCTCGGCGTGCCGGCCAACGTCGCCGATGCCGCCGGCGTCGGCATCGTGGTCGGCGTGATCACCTATGCCTCGCTGATCGTGGGCGAGCTGGTGCCGAAGCAGATCGCGCTGCGCGATCCGGAGGCGATCGCGGTGCGCGCCGCTCCGGCAATGACGGTGATGGCAAGACTGTCGCTGCCGGTGGTGTGGCTGCTCGACCGCTCCGGCAAGTCGTTGCTGTGGCTGTTGGGCCATCGCGAGGACGCGCAGGACCGCGTCAGCGAGGACGAGATCAAGACGCTGGTGGTGGAAGCCGAGAACGCCGGCGTGCTGGAGCCCGGCGAAAAGGAGATGATCGCAGGCGTGATGCGGCTCGGCGATCTGCCGGTCGGCGCCGTCATGACGCCGCGCCACGAGGTCAGCCTGATCGACCTCGCCGCCCCCGCGCCCGAGATCCTGGCGACGCTGCAGAAGAGCAGTCACTCGCGCTGCGTGGTGTTCGACGGCAACCGCGATCATGCGCTCGGCATCGTGCAGGCCAAGGACGTGCTCGACGTCTATCTCGCCGGCCAGACGCCCGACATCCGCGCACTGACGCGCGATGCGCCGATCATTCCGGAGACCGTCGACGCCCGCGACGTGGTCGCGATCCTGCGCGACTCCGCGGTACATATCGGCCTCGTGCATGACGAGTACGGCACCTTCCA
The DNA here is from genome assembly GCA_036383375.1 of Bradyrhizobium sp. GTDB lineage: Bacteria > Pseudomonadota > Alphaproteobacteria > Rhizobiales > Xanthobacteraceae > Bradyrhizobium. The sequence goes on from DASVOL010000296.1 coordinate 1,430, forward strand.
GGGCGTCGTCACCAGCGCGGACATCCTCGAGGCCATCGTCGGCGCTTTCCATACCGAGGAAGGCCCGGCCGAGCCCGCCTATGTCAGGCGCGACGACGGCTCCTATCTGATCTCGGGCTGGATGCCGGCCCTCGAGTTCAGCGAACTGCTCGGCATCGTGCTCCCCTCGCCGCGGCCCTACCAGACTGCCGCCGGCTTCCTGCTGCACGCGTTCGGCGCGATCCCCGACACCGGTGCGAAAACCACGGCGCAGGGCTGGGACTTCGAGATCGTCGATCTCGACGGTCGGCGCATCGACAAGGTGCTGGCGAGCAAGCAGCTGGCGGCCTGAGGTTGCCAGCCGGCCGGCCTGTTGATAACGGGCAGGACAACGAAACAGGCGACCGCGGTGTGCTATCGGCATAGCGGCAGCCCAAGCAAATCCCGCGTAACCCCACGGAATTGATCCCATGCGCCTCACCCTCGTCGGTTCCCGCCATTTCGGCGTGACGACCTTGAACATGCTGCGCGAGCACCACGTCACGCTGGTCAGGGTTGTCGTCCATGACGGCGAGGACCGGTTGGCGGCAGCGGCCCGGGCGGCCGGCATCGAGGTCGTTGTCCAGGCCGATCCCAAGCTGGTGACGGCCGCCGAGATCGCGCCGGGAACCGACCTGATCGTGACCGCCCACAGCCACGCCCGCGTCAGCAAGGAGGCGCTTGCCGTGGCCAAGCTTGGCGGCATCGGGTACCACCCGTCGCTGCTGCCGCGGCACCGCGGCATTGCAGCAGTGGAATGGACCATCAAGGAAGGCGATCCGATTGCCGGCGGCAGCATCTACCACCTCGCCGACCGCATGGACGCCGGCGCGATCGCCGCCCAGGACTGGGTGTTCGTCAAGAAGGGCGAGACCGCCCGCGAGCTGTGGGAGCGCGCACTGGCGCCGCTCGGGCTGCGGCTGCTCGGCGAGGTCATCGACTACGGCAAGGTCAATGGCTCGCTGCCCGCCAAACCCCAGGATGAGCAATTTGCGACCAAGGCCCCTAACCTCAGCCCTGGCAAACACTAATCGGCGGCACGGTATCAAAATACCCTGATCTGGAGGGGATCGAGCCGGATTTTTCGTTCCTGGTCCGGAACCGGATTCACTATGATGTGTTTGAGTTCACAGGAACAATCCGGGGCGCTTGCGACGCAGCAAATTTTGAACACATTGTGACAGGATAAGCCGCGTCATCACACGAAATTACAGGGATTTGATACATGCGTTCGATCCGCATTCGCGACCTGATTTTGGTCACTTCGGTCGCTTCGGCTGCCGCCCTCACCGCTGCTCCCGTGTCCGCCCAGCAGCCTTATGACGGCCTCTGGAGCGTCACCGTCGTCACCAAGACCGGCAGCTGCGAGCCGTCGTCCAGTTCGACGGTGAATGTCGTCGACGGAAAGATCTCGGCGCAGGGCGCGGCGATCTCCGGCACCGTCGGCAGCGGGGGCCTTGTGCGAGTCTCGATCAATGGTGCATATGCGAACGGACAACTCAGTGGCAACTCCGGATCGGGGAAGTGGAATGGGGCATCAGCTGGCGTACCGTGCAGCGGCCGATGGGAAGCGTCCCGTCAGTAAGATCAGCAGCGTATCAAGTTTGTTCGCCATCGCGCGGCGGCCAGCATTTGCAGCCGCCGCGTTTTTCGTGACGGCATTGGCAAGCACCGCGGGCCATGCCCAGTCCAGCCCGTTCGCCGGCATGGCGGGCACCTGGTCGGGCGCTGGCTCGGTCACCCTCGACGACGGTTCCAGCGAGCGTATCCGCTGCCGTGCGACCTATCACGTCGGTGGGCCCCGGATGACCATGAGCCTCACCTGCGCCAGCGACGCCTACAAGTTCAATCTGGCGGCCGACGTGCAGGCCGAGGGTAACGCGGTCACCGGCTCCTGGAGCGAGTCCAGCCGCAATGTCAGCGGCGATCTGCAAGGTCGCGGCGGCGGCGGCAACTTCCAGGTCGTGGCCAGCGCGCCCGGCTTCAACGCCGACATCGCGATGCGCACCGCCGGCAACAAGCAGTCCGTCACGATCAGGGCCGACAGCCAGTTCCGCGGCGCCAACATCACGCTGACAAAGTAACCGACCTTCAGACGACAACGCCCCCGGGACGCAAATCCCGGGGGCGTTTTTCATTCGCCATGCGCTCGCTACGCAGTGCGTGGCTTGCCAAGATTCTCGGCGGTCTGCTGGATGGTGCGGGCGATCAACAGCGCCTGATCCTTGGTGACCGCAAAGTCGTGCACGCCTTTGTCCGTCGTCATGGAGATCACCATGATATCCGGTTGTTGCTCCGGCCACCCGGTCGCGAACCCCGTGAGGAGCTCAGGCGCCTTTCGCATGTTGCTCTGGTTCATCGCTGAAGGTCCTATGCTGCGGGAATGAATGCCGTGACCTCGATCTCGACCTTGGCGCGCTGATCGACCAGCCCGTCGATATAGAGCAGCGTGGACGGCGGGAAATTGCGTCCGAGCGTCTCCTTCCACGCCGCGCCGATACCGGCGCCCGCAGCCTCGTATTCGCTGCGGCTGGTCAGATACCAGGTCAGGCGGACGATGTGTTCGGGACCGGCGCCGGCTTCGTTCAACAGCTTGATGATCCGCTTCAAAGCCGTGCCGACCTGGGCAGCCATCTCGGGCGCGTACTCGCCCTTCTCGTCGCCGCCGGTCTGCCCCGCCAGCACGATCCATTTGCCGGGCGCGTCGAACGCGACGCCGTGCGAGAAGCCGCGAGGTTTCGACCACTCGGCCGGTTGCAAGACACGCATGAGCAGATCCTCCTGATGTGATTAGTGGTGCCCTGCTTAGCAGAGATCACGCGGCCAGCGCACCACGTATCGGCAGAATTGCGCGTTGCAAATTCATATCGGCTCGCCGATACCGGGAATCCCTCCTCATCTCATTCCGATCATGGATCGCACGCCCTCAAAGACCCGCGCAGCATTATGGATGTCCGGTTGGCTCGCGCTGATGCTGATCGTGGCAGTGGCCGGCCGCGAGGCGACGCGCGAGGTCAACGTCTTCCAGCTGATGGCCGTGCGCGGCGTGCTCGGCTTCGTGATGCTGTATCCGCTGGTCCACATCAATGGCGGGTTTGCGATCGTGAAGACCGCGCGCGTGCACCTGCACATCGCGCGCAATCTGGTCCACTTCTGCGCGCAGCTTGGCTGGTTCTATGCGCTGACGCTCATCCCGATCGGTCAGGTGGTCGCGATCGAGTTCACGATGCCGATCTGGACCGCGATCCTCGCGGCCGGCTTCCTCGGCGAACGCATGACATCCTGGAAGATCGTTGCGATCGTGCTTGGCCTGGTCGGCGTCATCGTGATCGTGCGACCGGCGACCGGTACCATCAATCCGGGCCAGCTGATCGCGCTTGCCGCGGCCATGGGCTTCGGCGTCTCGATCGTCGTGGTCAAATCGCTGACGCGAACCGAGCAGGCGCTGACGATCATCTTCTGGATGCTGGTGGTGCAGTCGCTCGCCAGCATCGGGCCTGCGCTCTATGTCTGGACCTGGCCGCCGCTATCCACCTGGGGCTGGCTTGCGGTGATCGCGTTCTGCGGCACCTTCTCGCATTACTGCATGGCGCGCGCGCTGCTCCATGCCGATGCGACCGTCGTGATCCCGATGGATTTCGTCCGGGTGCCGCTGACCGCGATCGTCGGATGGCTGATTTATGCCGAGCAGCTCGACGCCTATACGGTGCTTGGCGCCGCGATGATTCTGGCCGGCAACCTGCTCAACCTGAAGCCCGGGGCAAAGCGGCCGGCGCGAGCAAGCTGACAGCCATGCAGCGCTACACCGCGCCGCTCGACCAAAAAGCCCGGGGATCATCCCGGGCTTCTCTGCTTCGAAAGCGCGTTACTTGCCGGCGGCCTTGCGCAGCGCCGCGTTGATGCGGTCCTGCCAGCCGGGGCCCCCCGACTGGAAATATTCCAGCACGTCCTGATCGATCCGCAACGTGACCTGCTCCCGGACGCCGGGCACGGTCACAGTCTTTGGCACCGCGTCCGCGACCTTGGTGGTGGCCCGTTTGAACGCCGCCTCGGCTTCGCTGCGGGCATCGTTCAGGGTTCGCGGTCGTCTCGGCTGGTCGGCCATGTCCTGGATTCCTGTGTCTCAAATTCCTTCAAACAGTACTGTCGACAGATAGCGCTCCGAGAACGACGGCACAATCGCAAGGATGGTCTTGCCCGCAGCCTCCGGCCGCTTGCCGATCTGCAAGGCGGCCGCGATCGCCGCCCCCGACGAAATACCGCCCGGGATTCCTTCGTTGCGCGCCAGCGCGCGCGCGGTCTCGATCGCGGTCCCGCTGTTGACCTTGACGATCTCGTCGATCACCGAGCGGTCGAGGATGTCAGGAATGAAGCCCGCGCCGATGCCCTGAATCTTGTGCGGCGTATGCTGGCCACCCGACAGCACCGGGCTCTCCTCCGGCTCCACCGCGACGACGCGCAAGGACGGCTTGCGCGGCTTCAGCACCTGCCCGACGCCGGTGATGGTGCCGCCGGTGCCGACGCCGGCGACGAAATAGTCGATGTTGCCGCCAGTGTCGTTCCATATTTCCTCCGCCGTGGTGCGGCGATGGATTTCGGGATTGGCGAGGTTCTTGAACTGCTGCGGCATGACGGCGTTAGGGGTCGTGCGCACGAGTTCTTCCGCGGTCGCGATCGAGCCCTTCATGCCCTGCGCCGCCGGCGTCAGCACGATCTCGGCGCCGAGGAAGGCGAGCATCCGCCGCCGCTCGATAGACATCGATTCCGGCATCACGAGCTTGAGCCGATAGCCGCGCGACGCTGCGACATAGGCAAGCGCGATTCCGGTATTGCCCGAGGTCGGTTCGATCAGCACGGTGTCGGCGTTGATGATGCCAGCCTTCTCCATCGCCACGATCATCGCCGCGCCGATGCGATCCTTCACGCTGGCCGCCGGGTTGAAGTATTCCAGCTTGGCAAGGATCGTCGCGTTGACGCCGCTTGCCTGCGGCAGCCTGCGCAGCCGCACGATCGGCGTCGAGCCGATCGCATCGACGATGGAGTCGAAGACGCGGCCGCGTCCGGGTTGCACTGCACTCGTTGTCGACGGCGCGTCCATCAAGCGGCTCCTGTTGCGGGATATGCTGGAAATATGCGGTCTTCTCTCATTTGAAGCAGCGCATCATGACGCGCAAGTGAGAAACCGCCGAGGCGCTAATTCGTTGCATCGCAAAATAGGAACCTACGCAAATAACGTAAAACCTACGCATTTGTGTTGCGACAAGGTCAAACAAGTGCGTCTATATACTTTCGTCAGGTGCAGCTCAGAACGCAAAGGGAGGCGCACATGCCAGCACTTGCTGAAGTCCGGTCGACCACAGCGTCTCGACCCGATCCACGCGGCAGCGATTTGCCGACCTGTCCTGTGTGTGCTGACTCCATGGTCGCGGCGGAAGCGTCCGCGTACCTGTTCGATAACCTGATCAGCTATCTCTGGACCTGCGACAATTGCGGTTACGGGTTCGTGACCAAGCACACCGTGAAACCGATCGTGTGCAACTGATCACTTAGGCTCACCTCGGAGCGATGTCACCGCGCGCCCAACCGGCGCGCGTTTTCGTTCTGAAATCCTCGAAAGTGCCGTTTGCCACCGCGTCGCGGATGCCCTGCATCAGCTCCTGGTAATAGGCGACGTTGATTTCGGACAGCAGCATTGCCCCAAGTGTCTCGCCGGCACGCACCAGATGGTGCAGATAGGCGCGCGAAATGTCGCGCGCGGCGGGCCACGAACTCTCCTCATCGAGCGGACGCGGGTCGTCGATGTGCCGGGCGTTGCGCAGGTTGATCTGCCCGAACCGGGTGAACGCCATGCCGTGGCGTCCGTTCCGTGTCGGCATCACACAGTCGAACATGTCGACGCCGCGCGCCACCGCCTCCAGAATGTCCTCCGGCGTGCCGACGCCCATCAGGTAGCGTGGCCGATCCGACGGCAGCGCCGGCGCCGTCTCCTCGATCATCGACAGCATCACCGCCTGCGGCTCGCCAACCGCCAGCCCGCCGATCGCGTAGCCATGAAAGCCGACCTCGGTCAGTCCGCGGGCGCTGGCGTGGCGCAGATCAGGGATGTCGCCGCCCTGGACGATGCCGAACAGCATGTAGCCATCCGGCGCGCTCTCGAAGGCACGCTTGGAGCGTTCGGCCCAGCGCAGTGACAGCTGCATCGCGCGCTCGATGTCGGCGCGCTCGGCCGGCAACCGCACGCACTCGTCCATCTGCATTGCGATGTCGGAGCCAAGCAGCCGCTGCACCTCGATCGAGCGCTCCGGCGACAGCTCGACCTTGGCGCCGTCGATATGCGAGCGGAAGGTCACGGCCTTCTCGGTCACCTTGCGCAGCTCGGAGAGCGACATCACCTGGAAGCCGCCGGAATCCGTCAGCATCGGGCCGCCCCAGCCGGTGAAGCGCTGCAGGCCGCCAAGCCCTGCGATCCGCTCGGCGCCCGGCCGCAGCATCAGATGATAGGTGTTGCCAAGCACGATATCGGCGCCGGCATCGCGCACCTCGCGCCAATGCATGCCTTTCATCGCACCCGCGGTACCGACCGGCATGAATGCCGGCGTCCGGACGACGCCATGCGGCGTGGTCAGGCGCCCGGTGCGGGCGGCGCCATCCGTGGCCAGCAGTTCGAAATGATTGGGAAGATTCATGCGGCTGCTTATTGCGTGTCGCCGATGCTCGATCAACCCGTCGGGTAACGGTCTTCGCGCGACTTCGTGAACGCCAACGACCGGACGGATGCTTGCCGAGGGACGGTCCTTCCGTTAAACAAAACGAAACCGTATCGTTTTATGTCGAGAATAAGGCAGCGGATCCTCCCGCCGCGACTGCAATCCGCGCGAAACCTGACTGGCCGAGATGTTCCCACCCCTCAGCGCCCGGCCTGACGGCGTCCGCCACCGGATGACAACCGCTCGTGCGATCCGGCAAGCGGTGCTGCTGTGCGGGCTGGCTTTCGTGCTGGCGGCCTGCAGCTCGCTGCCGCGTATGCCTTACACGGCTGCCGACGCCGCCAATTCGCGGGTGCTCGATCTCGACGGGCTGCGCCGCTATGCCGACGAGCCGGCGTCCAAATTCCGGCTCGAGAAGAACACCGTTGCCCCGATCAAGACCTATCTCGCCCTCTCCGGCGGCGGCGCCGACGGCGCCTATGGCGTCGGCGTCCTCAACGGCTGGACCGCAGCCGGCAACCGCCCGAGCTTCTCGGTCGTCTCCGGCGTCAGCACCGGCGGACTCATTGCCCCCTTTGCATTCCTTGGCCCGCGCTACGACGATACGCTGAGGGAGGTCTACACATCGGGTATCGCCGAAAGCCTGCTGCAGGACCCGAGCCTGATGCGAGTGCTGTTCGGCTCCGGCCTGTTCGGCAACAAGCGGCTGCGCGAGCTGGTGGCGCGTTACGTTGGCCAGGACATCCTGAGCGAGGTGGCGCGCGAAAACGCCAAGGGCCGGAAGCTCCTGATCGTCACCACCGATCTCGACACGCAGCGCACGGTGATCTGGGACATGGGACGGATCGCCGCCGTCGGGACGCCGGAGGCGCTGCAGCTGTTTCGCGACGTGATGGCGGCCTCCGCCAGCATCCCGCTGGTATTTCCGCCGATCATGATCGACGCCGAGGGCCAGGGCCGCCGCTTCCAGGAGATGCATGTCGACGGCGGCGTCACGGCGCCGGTCCTGACGCTGCCGGACGCACTGCTGTTCCGCGAGCGTGCCTGGCCCGCCAACGGCCACATGAACATCTACATCCTCGTCAACAAGAAGCTCGAGGGCAATTTCGAGCTGGTGTCGAACTCGACGATCGACGTCGCCTCGCGCAGCATCTCCGCGATCACCCAGGCGCAGACGCGCTCGGTCATTCTCTCGACCTATGACTTCGCCCGCCGCAACCGGCTCGGCTTCCATCTGTCCTACATCGAGCGCGACTATCCTGCGCCGGAGACTCAGGGCTTCGATACCGCCTATATGCGCGCGCTCTACCAGCACGGCTACGAGAAGGCCGCCGCGGGGCAGGCCTGGACCGCGACGCCGCCCTGAAGCGGCCAGCTCCCGGTACCGCCGAATGGACGAATCCGCATTGCGCGGGTTATAGACCGGACAGACCCGTCCGAACGCACAACGAGATGAATGGGCAATGGGATTGACGGCAACCAAGGCCAAG
>DASVOL010000297.1:0-4344 GCA_036383375.1 Bradyrhizobium sp.
CGAGGCGCCGTAGTAGACGATGGCCCAGACGATCGAGGCCGGCGAGACCAGCCAGAACAGCGCCCAGCCGAGGCCGAGCGTGACGATGCCGAAGATCGCGATGAAGATCACCGCCAGGATCACCGGCACCGACAGCACGAAGAGGTCGATCAGGAACGCAAAGACACGCCGCGTCAGCACGCCGCGGAACAGTTCCGGCTGCATCAGCGGATCGAACGCATGCGGGGGAACGCCGCCGTCGTTGCGCCAGGCGCTACCGTCACTGCCGTAGGACATGACCAACCTCCGATGAAACTCCCGCGCAGGACATGGGAGCACGGGGCGCGCCTGCCAAGGCTGCGCGAACATTAACTAGCCGAAATATTCCGGCGATTCGGCGGCCGAAACCGTCCGCCCCGGTGTAGGCTGGAGCTTGCGTGACGGCGGGGGACATATGGGCACACAGATCGGGTTGCGCTGCCGCTGTGGAGAGGTCCGAGGCGTGGTCACGAACGCCGCGCCGGCGGCCGCCAATCGCGTCGTCTGCTACTGCGACGACTGCCAGGCGTTCATGCATCGGATCGGGCGCGCCGATCTGCTCGATGCCCACGGCGGTACCGACATCGTCCAGGTTGCCCCGGCGTCGCTCAGCTTCGCGCAGGGGCATGACAAGATCGCCGGGCTGCGGCTGACCCCCAAGGGGCTGTACCGATGGCACACCACCTGCTGCAATTCGCCGGTGGGCAACTCGCTGACGCCCGCCGTCCCATTCGTCGGAATCGCCGTGCAGGCCTTCGAGGGCGGCGCGGTACGCGTGGACGAGGTGTTCGGCAGGCCGACCGGCGCAATCCTCGGCAAATATGCGATCGGCGAAGCCCCGAAGGGATCGACCGGCTTCAACCTGTCGCTGATCCTGCGCGCGATCGGCAAGGTGTTGGGCTGGCGCCTGCGTGGCAAGGCCTGGCCGCATCCGTTCTTCAAGCGCGAGACAAACGAGCCGGTCTACCCGCTGAGGGTGCTGTCGCAGCGCGAGCGCGAGGCGTTGCGCCCGCTCTGCGGTCCGCGTCCAACCGCGTCGGCCGGACCCGTATAGCGCCGTTACGATTCCGCCTTGATCTTCTCGGCGGCCCGCGGCGCGAAATAGGTGAGGATGCCGTCGGCGCCGGCGCGCTTGAAGCCGACCAGGCTCTCCATCATCGCGCGCTCGCCGTCGATCCAGCCATTGGCGGCCGCGCCTGCGATCATCGCGTATTCGCCCGACACCTGGTACACGAAGGTCGGCATCGCGAAATGGTCCTTCACACGGCGGACGATGTCGAGATAGGGCATGCCCGGCTTCACCATCACCATGTCGGCGCCCTCGGCGATGTCGAGCTCGACCTCGCGCAGTGCCTCGTCAGAGTTGGCGCTGTCCATCTGATAGGTGCGCTTGTCGCCGGTCAGGGTCTTGGCCGAGCCGATCGCATCGCGGAACGGGCCGTAGAACGCCGAGGCATATTTCGCCGCATAGGACATGATCTGGACGTCGCCAAAGCCGTTGTCGTCGAGCGCCTCGCGGATCGCGCCGATCCGGCCGTCCATCATGTCCGACGGCGCGATCACGTCGCAGCCGGCCTCGGCCTGGGTCAGCGCCTGCTTGACCAGCACCGCGACCGTCTCGTCGTTGAGGATCTTGCCGCCCTCGATCAGCCCGTCATGGCCGTGGCTGGTGAAGGGATCGAGCGCGACGTCGCAGAGCACGCCGATGTCGGGAAACTCCTTCTTGATCGCGCGCACCGCCTGGCAGACCAGGTTATCGGGATTGAGCGCCTCCGAGCCATGCTCGTCGCGCAGCGCCGGCTCGGTGAACGGGAACAGCGCGATGCAGGGGATGTTGAGTTTTGCGGCGCGCTCCGCGTCGCGGACGATCTGGTCGACGGTGAGCCGATCGACGCCGGGCATCGAGGCTACCGGCGTGCGGGTGTTGTGGCCATCGACCACGAACATCGGCCAGATCAGGTCGTCGGTGGTCAGCACGTTCTCGCGCACCAGGCGGCGGGCCCATTCGGACTTGCGGTTGCGGCGCATCCGGATCGTGAGGTCGAGCGAGGGGGAGGCGAGGGCGTCGGTCTGGCGCCGGGGCGCATCGCGCAATTCGATCGGGCGCCCGAATTTGATCGCCATGTCTTGTTCTCCTCGACGGACGGCTGGTCTGGACCTGACAAAGTCTGGAACTGATATAAGTGTGGTTCTAGCACCTGTCAGGGGCCCCGTCATTGCACCAACGGTTGCGCCTCGGGCGCCCTTGATTTGCCGCAACGGCGATTGATTTTGCGTCCCCGGCGGGCCAAGACTGCACCATGAACGCCATTTTGCGGCCGCCATGCGGCGATTCGGATGTCTGACACCTCTGCACGCGATCAGGCGCGGGACAACGCCATCTCGGTGAGCGCGATCTCGTCAGACCGGATCGAGCCGGACGACAATGCGTGGACGCGGCGCCTCGTCATTTTCCTGCGTATCATGGCCGTCGTCTCGGTCGCCAAGGGCCTTTATCACTGGGCCCAGGTGACCGGCTTCGTCGGCGGCGAGGAGGAGGCCTTCGAGAACCAGTCGATGGCCTGGCAGACCGCCACGATCTATTTCGCCGTCATCGAGCTCGTCGCGGCCGTCGGGCTCTGGCTCGCGACGCCGTGGGGCGCCGTGGTCTGGCTGACCACCGTGGTGTCGATGGCGGTCATCGAGCTGATGTTTCCGGGCATCTATGGCGGCAGCCTTACCGTGGTGGGGCTCGAGGCCCTGATGCTCGCGGCCTATCTCGCACTGGCTTGGATGTCGGCGCGCGAACGCCCGCCATAGGCCCCGCGCGCCGTGGTGACTTGAGCACTGTTGCCTGGCTGCGACAACGCGGCGAAGAGCCGACGGTGACAGCCAATATTTGGCAGTCGTGCGCGGAGCGAGAAGACAGCATCGCTGGTTCTGCTAGGTGGATGCCTCAGATCGCACCCCTTTTGAGGCGCACCATTTGTGGCGTCTCTGCGGGACCTGCCGTCGGGACCCATTTCACCGGATCTCGGCGCGTGTGCCGGCCGGCTTTGCGCGGGCCGACGGCGGAACCGGTCTTGCCCCCGCACTCTGTGCGCGGCAGCTTGCGCGCATCGCGCGCGTCCCGCCCCGGTGCACTCCCATAAAATTTTCGAAGAATTTTCCGGTAACCGATCGGTCACCGTAAAGGGTTCCCTCATACCCGTTACGGCACCGTTTCGAATTCAGACGCCGCTGTTTCCGAATGTGACAGGTGAGGCAGACGAAGCGTGAACAGGGGCCTGCCACCGTCAATGAAAAGTTGCGAAAAGTCCTTGATCCATGGGCTTAATCCACGATTCACTGTCTTAAATTCATGATCTCTTTATTCTCTTATTTAAGCGGATATTCAAACGGCCCCCTTACGTTGGACCTATCAGGCGGGACACAAGTTTCGTCGAAATAAAGTCGATAAAAACGACAAACAGGGGAAGTGTCATGATGAAAGCCGTTGCGACAACGGCGGCGGATGCCGCTGATCGCGCTACCGGTCAAGCTCCGGTGCAGCCGCTCTATCTCGAAGCCCTGACTTTGGTGGAGCGGCTGCATCGCCGGCTCCTCGACGTCATCAAGGACGAATTCGATCGTCGTGGCCGCGCCGACATCAACTCGGTGCAGGCGCTGCTCCTGTACAATATCGGTGACAAGGAACTGACCGCCGGCGAGCTGCGCACCCGCGGCTACTATCTCGGCTCCAACGTCTCCTACAATCTGAAGAAGCTCGTCGAGCTCGGCTTCCTCGATCACCAGCGTTCGCGCGTTGATCGCCGCTCGGTCCGCATCCGTCTGACCCCGCAGGGCCAGGAAGTCCGCAAGATCGTCGATGCGCTCTATCAGAAGCACGTCAAGACGGTCGAGCAGGTCGGCGGCATCTCGAACGAGGAGTTCGCGAGCCTCAACAAGTCGCTGCACCGCCTCGAGCGCTTCTGGACCGACCAGATCCTGTATCGCCTCTGAGCCTTCCTCTTCTTGCCTGATGGCCAAGCCGGCCACTTGAAAAGACCGGCAGCCTCCCTCCAGTCCAGCCTTGCAGTCAACGCATCGGTCATGCCCGGCCGATGCGTTTTTCATGCTGCACCTGGCTCATGCTGCACCTGCGAAAATAAATAGGTCCCGGCGAGGAACCAAGCCGTTTCCTGCGCTTTATCCCGTCTCCCAACAGAGAGGCAGGGATATGCTGGTCGAGCGCGGGATTGAGGTGCTGAACGTCGAGGTCGTCGGTGACGCCTACGCGATCGCCTCGAATTATCTGCGCAAATCCGGCACCATTCCCGACACTTTCGCCACCAATGAGCGCCTGCT
>DASVOL010000298.1:0-4157 GCA_036383375.1 Bradyrhizobium sp.
TCACGAGACAAAGAAAAGGCGGCAGTGGCTTTCGCCAGTGCCGCCTTTGCTGCGAGCATGAGCTTGGAGGGCTCAGGTCGGTTTCAATGCGCCGCCCCGGCCTTCCAGCTCGTAGTCGGCGATCTGCTTGGCGCGATCCGACCGGGCTGCGGCCTGGTGGTCGGTCGCAATCACCGTGTAGACCATCGGCAACACGAACAGCGTGAACAGCGTACCGATCGTCATGCCGGTGACGACCACGAGCCCGATCGAGAAGCGGCTGGCGGCGCCGGCGCCCGAGGCCGTGAGCAGCGGCAGCAGGCCGGTGACCATGGCCGCCGTCGTCATCAGGATCGGACGCAGACGAATTCGGGCCGACATCTCGATCGCCGAACGGCGGTCCAGTCCCTCGTTGAGCTGCAGCTCGTTGGCGAACTCCACCATCAGGATGCCGTGCTTGGTGATCAGTCCGACCAGCGTCAGCAGCCCCACCTGGGTGTAGATGTTCATGGTGGCGACGCCGAAGAACAGCGGGATCAGCGCGCCGACGATCGCCATCGGCACCGAGATCATGATCACGAACGGATCGCGCAGGCTCTCGAACTGCGCCGCCAGCACCAGGAAGATGATGATGATGGCGAACGCGAAGGTGACCAGCAGCTGGTTGCCTTCATGGACGTACTGCCGGGAGTCGGCGAGGAAGTCGTAGCTGAAGCCGGACGGCAGCTTCTTGGCTTCACCCTGCAGGAACTCCACCGCCTGGCCCATCGAGACGCCGGGCATCGGCACCGCCTGGAAGGTCGACGAGTTGAGCTGGTTGTAGTGGGTCAGCGCGTTCGGATCGACACCGGTCTCGACCGAAACCACGGTCGACAGCCGCACCAGCTGCCCGGTCGCGGTCGGGACATAGTAGTTGTCGAACGATTCCGGCGCGAGCCGGCTGGCGCGCGGCACCTGCGGGATCACCTGATAGGAGCGTCCTTCCAGGTTGAAGCGGTTGACGTAGTTGCCGCCGAGCAGCGTCGCCAGCGCGCCGCCGATCGACTGCATGGTGATGCCGAGGTCGCTCGCCTTGGAGCGATCGACCTTCACGCGGACCACCGGCTGGTTGAAGTCGAGGTCACTGTCGGAGACGATGAACAGGCCGCTCTTGCGCGCGGCATCCTTCAGCTTGTTCATCTGATCGAACACCTGCTGGAAGCCGGCCGTCGACGAGATCACCATCTGCACCGGCAGACCGCCGGGGCCGCCGGGTAGCGGCGGCAGGCTGAACGCGAACGCGCTGACGCCTTCGATCTTCGACAGCTCGGCCTGCACCAGCGGCTGCAGCGTCTGGGCCGAGCGCTTGCGCTCATCCCACGGCTTGAGCAGCATGCCGGCGAAGCCGCCCTGCGGACCGGTGATGCCGTTCAGGATGAACCGCAGGTCGGTCTCGGGAAACTTCTGGAACTCCTTGTCCATCTTGTCGCCGTAGAAGTCGATGTAGTCGATGTTGGCGTATTTCGGCGCCTTGGTCACCGCGAACACGATGCCCTGGTCTTCCTGCGGCGCCAGCTCCTTCTGGATGTGCATATAGAGGAAGCCGACGAGGCCCAGGATGGTCACGGCGAAGAGCGCCGTGATCGGGCGATAATCGAGCGAACGATCGAGCTGGCGGCCGTAGGCGCGAGTGATCGCACCGAACACACGATTGACCAGCTTGGCGAAACGCCCCTCCTCCGTGCTCTTCAGGAATACCGAGCACATCATCGGCGACAGCGTCAGCGCGATCACGCCCGACACGATCACCGAGCCGGCCAGCGTGAAGGCGAATTCGCGGAACAGCGTGCCGGTGACGCCACCGAGGAAGCCGATCGGCGCGTACACCGCCGCGAGCGTGATCGTCATCGAGACGACCGGGCCCACGATCTCGCGCGCACCTTTCAGCGATGCCTGAACTGGTGGCAGCCCTTCCTCGAGATGTCGATGGATGTTCTCCACCACCACGATGGCGTCGTCGACCACGAGGCCGATCGCCAGCACCATCGCCAGCAGCGTTAGCAGGTTGAAGCTGAAGCCTGCGGCCAGCATCAGGATGCAGACGCCGATCAGCGACAGCGGAATGGTGACGACGGGGATGATCACCGACCGTAGCGAGGCCAGGAACAGGAAGATGACGACGACGACGATCAGGACCGCTTCGGTCAGCGTCTTCTCGACCTCGTCGATCGACGATTGGATGAACTTGGTGGAGTCGTAGGCCACCTTCATCTTCATCGACGGCGGCAGGTTGCGCTCCATATCGGGGAACAGCGCGCGCACGCCCTTCACCAGGGTCAGCGGGTTGCCCTGCGGCGTCGCCTTGATGCCGATGAAGATCGCATGCTCGCCGTTGAAGGCGACGCTGGCGTCGGTCGACTGCGCCGCGAGCTCCACCGTCGCGATGTCCTCGATGCGCACGAAGCCGCCGTCCTTCGCCTTCACGATCATTCGCTTGAACTGATCGATGTTCTGAAGGTCGGTATTGGCCGAGACGTTCGAGACGATGAAGAAGCCCTTGGTCTGGCCGGCGGCCGCCTGGAAGTTGTTGGCGGCGATCGCAGCCGCAACGTCGTTCGGCGACACGCCGCGTCCGGCCATGCGGGTCGGATCGAGCCAGACGCGCATCGCAAAGGTCTGGCCGCCCAGGATGTCGGCTGACGCGACGCCGTCGACCGTCGAGAGCACCGGCTGCACGACGCGGGTCAGATAGTCCGAGATCGCCGATCCGGTCAGTTCCTCGCTGGAGAAGCCGAGATACATCACGGCGATGGTGTCACCGGTCGCCTTGGTCACGACGGGGTCGAAGGCTTCCTTCGGGATCAGATATTTGACCGAATTGACCTTGGCTAGCACCTCGGTCAGCGCCTGGTTCGGGTCGTGATTGAGCTTGACGAAGACCTGGATCGTCGAGACGCCGAGCACCGAGTTCGACGTCATGTAGTCGACGCCTTCCGCCGACGCGACGGCCTGCTCGATCGGCGTGGTGATGAAGCCGTTGATCAGCTCCGGCGAAGCACCGGGATATGATGTCGTGATGGTCACGACGGTGTTCGACAGGTTCGGATATTGCCGGATCGGCAGCACCATCGCCGCGCGCAAGCCGATCAGCAGGATCAGCAGGCTGACGACGACCGACAGCACCGGGCGCTTGATGAAAATATCAGTGAAGGCCATCGCCAACTCGATTCGTGTTGTCTGCCGGTTGCGGCAACATGTGGCGGAGGGCCAGTCGGCCCTCCGAGTTCAGATGATGAAGATCAGTAGCGCGGCGGCTCGGCCGGAACCGACGGCGCCGGATCCTTCGAGATCTCGACAGCCATGCCCGATTGCAGCTTGATCTGGCCGACGGCCACGACCCTGTCCCCGGCCTTCAGGCCCTTGAGGATCTCGACGCGGCCTTCGACGCGGTTGCCCGTCTTCACGAAGGTGCGGTCCGCGGTCAGGCTGGTCTTGCCGTCTTCGCCCTTCTTCTCGGTGATCAAGAACACCGAGTCGCCGTACAGCGTGTAATCAACCGCCGTCTCCGGAACGGTGATCACGGCCGGCTTGTCCGGCAGTACCACCGTGGTGGTCACGAACATGCCCGGCTTCAGGATCTTCTCCGGATTGGCGATCGTCGCCTGCACGCGGATGTTGCGGGTGTCAGCGGCAATCTGCGGCTCGATCGTGGTGATCTTGCCGTCGAAGGTGCGGCCCGGATAGGCGTCGACCTTCAGCCGGACTTGCTGCCCGACCTTGAGGTTGCCAGAGTCCTTTTCCGTCACGGTGAAGTTGGCCCACAGCTCCGACAGATCGGTCAGCGACACGATCGCCGTGCCGGCGGTCAGATATTGGCCGACCTCGACCTTGCGGACACCGAGATCGCCGGCGAACGGCGCGCGCACCAGCTTCTGCGAAATCAGCGCTTCGGTCTTGGCGATGCCGGCCAGCGCCTGATCATAGGCGGCCTGCGCAGTATCGACGGTCGCCTGCGGATCGAACTGGCGCGAGGCCAGTTGCTTGGCGCGGTCGAGCGACAGCTGCGCGACCGTTGCCTGCGCCTTGTAGTTGGCGAGGTCACCCTGGTCAGGCGCGTCGAACAGTTGCACCAGCGGCACGCCGGCTTCGACATGGGCGCCGGGCTCGAACTTGATCTCGGTGACGCGACCGTTGACGTC
>DASVOL010000299.1:0-2470 GCA_036383375.1 Bradyrhizobium sp.
CGACGACACGCTGGCGCTGACCTGCGACGTGTCCGACGCCGCCGGTGTGACCAAGGCGGTGGCGGCGATCACAAGCCGCTTCGGCCGGCTCGACGCGCTGGTCAACAACGCCGGCATCGCCGTGTTCACGCCGGTGCTGGAGACGTCGGACGCCGACTGGAACCGGATCATGGCGGTCAACCTCACTGGCCCGTTCCTGTGCACCAAGGCGGCCGCGCCTGTGATGCGTGAGCACGGCGGCGGTGCGATCGTCAACATCACCTCGATCTCGGCGGTGCGCGCCTCGACCTTGCGCTCGGCCTATGGCACCAGCAAGGCCGGCCTCGCGCACCTCACCAAGCAGCTCGCGGTCGAACTCGCCTCGCTCGGCATCCGCGTCAACGGCGTGGCGCCCGGGCCGGTCGAGACCGCGATGGCCAAGGCCGTGCACACGCCGGAGATCCGCGCCGACTATCACGACGCCATCCCGCTCAACCGCTATGGGCTGGAGGAGGAGCTGGCGGAGGCGATCTTCTTCCTGTGCTCGGATCGCGCCAGCTACATCACCGGCCAGATCCTCGCCGTCGACGGCGGCTTCGACGCCGCCGGCATCGGCCTGCCGACCCTGCGCGGCCAGCGGCGGAATGGGTAGAAGCACCCGCGCATTCGTTCCATCACCGTCACCCTGAGGTGGCCGCTTCTTCAGCGGCCCTCGAAGGGTCGACGGCCCGGGTTGGTGGCCGTCCATCCTTCGAGGCTCGCAAGAGCTCGCACCTCAGGATGACGGGGTTGGTAGCGGCGGCAGGTTCACTGCAACAACGCGCCAGGCGTCTGCCAGCCGGTCGATCCGGGTCAGCGACAGCGGATCGATGACGAAGCGCAGCGCAAGCTCCGGCGCCAGCTCGAGCGCGACTGCGAGGATTGCGCGGATGGTGCCGGAGTGCACGACCAGCACGACATCACCGGCCGGCAGGCGCGCCAGCCCCGCCCGCGCACGTGCGATCTGATCCGCAAAACTTTCGCCGCCCGGCGGCCGGTTGGTCGCGGGCGCATCCCAGAACGCGCGATACGCTGCTGCGCCGAGCTCTCTCTCGATTTCGCTGTGGCGCCGGCCGGTCCAGTCGCCAAAATCCTGCTCGCGAAAGGCGTCGTCTTCCGTTGCCGTGAGGCCGAGCTTGGCTGCGGTCTCGCTTGTGCGCCGCGCCGGACTGCAGACCGCCACAGCATCAGCCGGCAGCTTCGCCTGCAACGCGGCAAAGGCGGCGGCATCGCCGAGACTCGCGGGCGCATCCGGCGCATGGATCACGCCGCGCGGACCGTCGACCGGCGCGTGGCGGATCAGCCAGAGATGCGTTTCGCGGTCCATCGTGGCAAGAGCCCTTCCATTCTGATCAGGGCGTGTACTCATAGACAGTTGATGCCTGATTTATCGGGCAAGGCGGAAATGCGTCAACGCGCACCGCACGAGCTGGTCCCCTCCATTATCACGAGACCTCAAGCCCGCTATCATCCGGCCATTTTTTGGACAAGACTGGCGGGAGTGCTGGGGGCTGATCGACCCTAACGGGATAGCCGAGTCGGCACGCTTGGGTGACATTGGATGGAAAGGGACGCGCCAATGAACTCCACCCCTACCCCGAACCCACTCGAATCGAATGATGGCCTGACCACGCCCGCCGACGAAAGGCTCGCAGAAACCCACAAGCAGATCACGCGCGCCAATGAGGAGCTCACGCGTTTGAGTGAACAGCTTGCAAGAATGGAGCGCGATGCCGCGGCCCCGGCTCCGGCGCAACCTGCCCCGCCTTCGGTCGGACCCAGCCCTGCCGCTTCCGAGCCTGGCCCTGCCTCTTCCGGACCTCGCTCGCGATCGCCGCGCCGAATGCCGGGTTTCCGTGCTCTCGCCGCCTTGTCGCTGGCAGCATGTATCGTTGTCGCTGCGCTGGCTTTGCAGTCGTCGTATGGTCGAGGCGTCAAGCAGGTTGTCGCCCGTTGGGTGCCTCAGCTCGCTGCAACTCCATCATTGCCCCCGGATCATCCGCCGGTTGCGGCGCAGCCCACTCCCCCCACAGTTCAGGTCGCAGCAGCAGACGCCGCTCCGCCCCAAGCGACGCCCCCGGTTCAGACCGCACCGCCGCAGGAGGCCGCGTCGGCAGCCAATACAGCGCTTGCCGACCAGGCGCAGCTGCTGCAAACGATCGCCCGCAACCTCGAAAACGTGGAGCGAAGTATCGAGCAGCTCAAGGCGGACCAGCAACAGACGGCCCGCACGAGCTCCAAAGCCATCGAGGACCTCAGGGCGAGCCAGGAAGAAATCAAACGGACGCTGGCGAAGGTCTCCGAGCCGAAGCCGTTACCGCTTCCGACGCCACCGACGCCGGCGCCAAGCGTGCGCAAGCCCGAGCGGCCATCCCAGCCCCCGTATGCAAGAGCGCGGCCGCCAATGCCCAGGGAGTGGCTCTACGACGACTGGTGATGGTCGATGCAATGC
>DASVOL010000300.1:0-10912 GCA_036383375.1 Bradyrhizobium sp.
TTGTGGAACTCGGTCTCCTTGGCGGTATAGCCGGTCGCCTCGTCGACATAGGTCTTGCCGTCCTTGAGCTTCACGCGATCGGTCGCGACGATGAGGGTGGTGACGGCGCCGCGGGTTTCGGGGTCCTTGGCGACGCGGCCGGCGAGATTGACGTTGTTCATGGTGGTGCTCCTCGTTGGGTCCAGCGGCCTTCCCGCCGGTGACACCGAAGAGCGGCGTGCGAAGGCGGCTCGCACCGGAGCGCAAGCGGAGGGAAACCCCTGAAGGGAGCTGGCGCGGGCAGCCGCGTAAGCGGCAACACGGGCGACCGGAAGGGGTTGCGGGGCGCCTTCGTCTCGCCGCAGGTGTCAGGAACAGGCGAAGGAAGGCCGCTGGACCCGGCGGGCCTCCGCTCGATAGACGATCTTGCGCCGCGCTGCCGTTGATCCCGCCGTCGGCCGCATGGATCGCATAGGGCTTCGCGAACAGCGGTCGGGCAAGGCGTAACCTATCCGGCGACGCATGCTAAACGCCCGCCGAGTTCACAATCAAATCGTCGCACGGCCCGGCTTGGGCGGTCTCAGGTGCGAAATGGCAGACGGAGCTTCGCGCGGCGGGATTTTTCACGCGCGGGCTCGCGCTCATCAGCCTATTGGTCTGCGGCGATCTCGTCGGCCGTGGGCCGAGATGCCGCAAGGTCGGCCCTCTGCTCGTCGCTCACGGTCTCGGCGGCGATCACCGCTCGATTGCCGCGTTGTTCAGTCGTGGACATGAATTCTCGCTCCGAAGGCCTGGCGTGTCGCGCAGTATGGCGATGGCGGGCGCTGCTTTTGGTGATCAGGAAGTGCGTTTGACGTGCGAACTTGGTGGCCTTGTGCCGCGAGCCAAATGTTGCGAAGCCGCGCTCAAAGATCGAAAAAGCGAGAGTCAGCGCCCGAACCTTATTCGGGCATTTGCGCGCGTCAGGACTCCACCTCATGATTGAACGCTGCCGCGTCGGCTGGTGCTCGCGCGATGCGAACGGCGTCTGCGATGTCCTCGAGAATATCATTTAGCGTATAGACTGCACGGTCTCGACTCTTGAGTCGCCGATATTCGGTTGCCGACATGAGCACGAGACGGTCTTGGCCACGATGCGTGATGATAAGGGGCGCAACAAGTGCTTGGCGCCTGATCCGGCCGAATGCTTTCGCGGCTCGGCGGAACCTACGGATTGGGGCACCGCGATTCACCTTTCCAAATGGCAACGCGAGGTTTGCGGACGAATCCCAAATAAGCGGCGTAAAGCCGGCATCGCGTAAACCGCGGTGGGTTCAATGGAGATCGTTGAGCCAGTTCTCGACATTGAGGGCTGCGACCCTGGAAAACTCGCCGACATTGGCTGTAACCAACGTCGCGTCGAGGGCTGAAGCGTGGGCCGCAATCAAGAGGTCGTTAGGGCCGATCGGTTTTCCCGCGCTTTCCAATTCGGCCCGAATGCCGCCATATTCGGCATCGGCCGGGACATCGAGGGCAAGCACCTGGACGCTGCCGAGTATGGCTTCAATCTGCGATACTAGCCTGGGCGACCCTTTCTTGGCGCAGCCATATCGCAGTTCCGCCGCCGTGATGATGCTGACGCAAATTGCGTCGGGTCCGGCCTGCGCGATATGTGTCGCAACCGAGCCTTGAGGGTTGCGTGCAAGCTCCGAGACGATATTTGTGTCGAGCATATAGAGCCCGCTCATAAATCGACCGCCTTAACCGGTAACAGCGTGTCGTCGATGTCGGGGAACTGGTCGTCAGGTCCGAGCGGCTGGAGGCTGGCGAGGACTTCGAGGATATTCTTGCGCCGGATCGGCTGGATCACGAGCCGATCGCCTTCCCGATGGATCATCACACGATCACCGGGAAGCTCGAAATCCGCCGGGATGCGGACAGCCTGGCTCCTGTTGTTTCGAAAGAGCTTCGCCTCGCGTGCAAGGGAATGCTCGGAAAGATCACGCGCCACTACGGCCTCCTCTTGCATATACAATGGCATATACATTGATTGCCGCATATTCAAGAACGATCGAGGATCGGAACGAGAGCAGGGCCCGCTTGCCGATGAGACAAGCGAGCCCTGCCGGGAGTGCCGCGCGCCGGGGGAGACGCGCGGCGGGGGAGAGGATCGTCAGTCCGCCATCTCGGGCGTGCGACGGCGACGGCCGCCCGAGGCGGGCTCGCCGCCGAATGCGCCTTCGGCCGAGGATTCGCCCAGCCCGTCCGGGCCAGCGGGACCGTTCGGCTTGGCCGGCTCGTCGGCACCGGGCAGCGGCGGCAGGCCGTCGTCGGCAGCAGCGGTGTCGGTCGGCGCATCGCGGCGGCGGTTCGGCCTCGACCAGACGATATTGTACGAGCCGTCCTCCTGGCGGAACGCCGAGATGTAGAGCGGCTTGTCGAGGCTGGGATCCTCGATCTTGCCGTTGAGAAACATTTCGCCGGTCGAATTGGACGCCAGCTCGAACAGCGCGCCGACCTGGACCCACTGGCGGGCGGCCGAGAGCGCGAGGATTTCGAACTTGGGCGCGCGCGGATTGGCGGACTGGACGGTGCGCAGCGCGATGACGATGGCGACCGTGAGGGTCGAGATCTTGCCGGTGTAGGTGCCGCTGGCGTTCTGGGTGATGGTGCCGATGTTCATGGGATGTCTCCTGAGAAAGTGCGCTCGAACCCCTTGTCCGAATACCTTCTCCCACCCCCTCCTCTCCTCGGCCGTTCGGCCGAGTAAGGCGCGCCAGCGCCGCTCCGACGCGCCACTTCGGCGCCGTCGGGTCCACCCTGGGGGCATCAACCCCTACTGTGGATCAGTCCTCCTGCGGCTGCGCCGATGATCGCCAGCGCGCGATGATGTCCTGCATCTCTTCGGCAAAGCCCAGGCTGTCGATATAGACCGCGCCGCGATCATTCTGACCGAGGAAGCCGATCACGGTGGTGATGTCGTTGGCGACGTCAACGTCGAGACCGAATATGTCGGCGATCTCGAAATGACCGAGATCAGGTCCGTTCCACCAGGCCATCAGGAAGTTCGCGACGCGCCTGGCCTGTCCGGTGTTGCTCATTGCGAGCGGGATCAGTCGTGTCAGCGCCGCGCGCGCCGAGTCATAGTCGATTGGAAGCAAGGTCATCGGCTACCGCCTTATTTGAGTAACCGCTCGGGCGGACCTCAATGAGCGCCATCGAACGGATTAAACAACGGAACGTCGAAATTCTCGAAGTCTGAGATGTTGCGGGTAACGACGGTCAGACCGTGAATTCGTGCGGTCGCCGCAATCAGCGCGTCCTCGTAGAGATGGTCGGGACGCCGGTGCATCAGCTTTGCCCAGAGCCGATAAGTCGCGCCATCGATCGGCAGGATGTTCCAGACCTCGGCCACCTCGTCCGCCCAAGCGTCGATTTCAGCCGCGCGGCCCGGATCCTGGGGCCGGGTGAGCTCGATGCCCGCTTGGATTTCGCCCAGCGTGACGGCCGAGATGTGCAGGCTCTCGTCTTGTTGGGCCTCGAGCCAGGCAACGACAGCACCATGAGGACGAGATCGCCGAAGCTCCGAGATGACATTTGTGTCGAGGAGAAATGTCATAGTGCGTCCGCGCGGCGGCGGCGATGGCTGCCGCGTGGCGGAATGGTCAGGTCCCGTGGCCTATCCGGCGCAAGCAAGATGTCCTTGAGCGTCGGGCGCGCGCGCGCTTGCAGCCTCCGCCATTCTGCGGCGGGGACAAGCACCGCAGCCTCGCGTCCGCGACGGGTCACCATCTGGGGGCCTTGCTGCGCGCAGGCATCGAGCAGTTCGCTGAAGCGTGCTTTCGCATCCTGAACGGGCCAGTTTCGCATTAGAGGGCCTCCTTCTGACTAGTCATCTAACTAGTTTATAGTATCGGGTCAAGCTTTTGGAGCATGTAAGTACGGGGTAGGCAACGATAGCCATGCAGGTTGATCGTCGGCAATGGGCAGGTCGAAGTTCGTGGCCTCGGTGATCGCGGCATAGTCTGCGCCGAACTCGCCCGCCCGTAGCCTGTCTCAATCAAAAGCAAACTCGAAACCGAAGGGTAGTGCGGAACGCGGGCATTGTTGAAGGGGATCCGGCCGTGAGCAGATGACATTCCTCATCCCAACCTTCATCGTGGCTGGGTTGAGGGTCTGCAGACTGACTCGCATCAGCCATGGACCTCGGGCTCGATTTCACGCTCGAAGGCAGCGATCACGGCCTCGGGTTCGCTGCCGAGCGATGCGCCAGGCGAGTCCTCGAAATCAAGATGAGGCTGGATTAGCCAGTGGAGCAGCCGAAAGTTCGTCCAACGATCCGGCTTCTTGGCGATGATTCCGCCCAGGGCCGGATATATCCGGCGACCCTCAACATCGAACTGCAGTAGCGGATAGGCGGCTCGACCATCTATGGTGAAGCGCAGCAGCTCGTTCTTATCCTCCTTGCGCTTCATCGTGGCCGATGGATTGGCGCCGGAGAGGCCAAGCAGCTCACAGGCTTGCGCCTGATCCGCCATCTGCGTGCTCGCGAGGATCCGTTCCTGAAGGCGAGCCCGATTGAGCGCGGCCTTGAGTTGCGCGTCGTCCCCCATCGCGAGATTCTCGCGAAGCATCAGTCGATATTCCGAGATGAGCTTCTCGAACTCGGTGGAGAATTTGTCCTGGAGATAGCGGGCGGCAACTTTCTCGAATGCTGTGACGAGAAGCTTGACCGCGGTGGCCCGCGACTTGGCTCCACTGGCTTCGGGCCCGGCCTCGGAAACACCCAAAGCAAGCGCTTCCCTCAGGATGGCAAGATTGTCCGGATCCTGGCCAAGCGAAAAGTCGATCACGATATGACCATTGTCGGCGACGGCTGCGACGATCCGCGGCGATGCGTAGAAGGCGCGCTTCTTGCTGCGCGCCCGCCGCGGCACGCCGACGCGGGCCTGCGTATCGAGAGTGGATGCGGATACCATCGGACGATTCCTAGTCCCACTATAGCATGTGATCTTTATAGCAGAAATAGCACCGATTGCGGGTCCCTTGTGAACGGCGATCTAGGAGTGACCATCCTCCGAACGGGAGACAGGCTCGTTAGTGGACCGACCCGAAGAGACTGCGCTTAGCCGCGGTCTGGTGGGAACCGTCCTTCACGCCGATCGTCTCACGCAGCTCGGCCCCGAGCTTCGCGGCGAGATCTTCCGGGACAATGGCATGCGGCTCGACAATCGCGATCACGGCCTCAGGTGTCAGCAGCTCGACAGGCGCGGTGCCAATCCAGATGAGGGCCTCTCCTTCCTCGGGCTCGTCCTCCGTGACGAAGAAGACCTGCGCGAAAAAAGTCTGCAATGGCCGGTCCCAACCAACGGTAGCGCGCACGACGTGAGGCTGGTCGGCCTTGGGTTCGAGGTCGTGCCGGCTCATGATGTTGTTCTCCTTATGCGGTGAACGACGTGCCGCGCCGCTCCTTCGGCGCTGTCGATCGCCCTTGCCGCTGCGGACGCCGCTTTGCGCGCGCCTGCCTGTCGCAAGAGGTTACGCGCTTCGCGCAGCCGTTCAACGGCTATCGCAATCGCCTGTCCGTTCTCAGGCGTTGCAGGTCGTATTCGACGCATCCTTGCCTCCAAGTCTGATGCTGCGGGTATATGGCGGCGAGACGGGCTGTCTCAGTCCGACCTCGGAGGAGCCGGCTCGATATCGAGCTGAAGCCCGTCACGGCTGATCACGGCGCGGAACTGCCGGCCATCGGGCACGAACCATTGGACGCGCCTGGCGAGGACCGCGCGGAGCCGTTCGAGGGTTGCGGCATCGTCTCCTTGGAGCGCGCGCACGGCGATTTCGCGGGCATCGAGAAGGAAGCGGTCGTGCTGGGTTTCCCAGCTATCCGCATCTCGATCATCGCTCGACGAGAAGCATATTCCGTCGAGAAGATCGACCAGGTCTTCCGGCGTCACGGCCTCGGGGGAGGCGAGGAGAATGTTGGCCTCTTCGACATTCCAGCAACTGCCCTCATCATAGTCGACGAAGACCGGCGCAGGGATTCTGATGGCCGCGCCACCTTGGCCGTTCAGCGTGACGATAAGGTCGAGTCGATCGACGACGCCGCTATCGAGCCCATGGAATACCGTCTCGCAATAGGTGACGGTCCGCCCTTCCCGCCCGATCTCGAATGAGAGATCCGTGATGCGGGCCAGCCGGTCGTACCAGCCATAGCCTTCCATCTGTGTGTCCGCCGCGGCGAGCCGTCCGTCGAATCGCTGGTCACGCACGAGCGCGAGACAGGCGGATTGCCCGATCGCCGGGCAGAAATATTCGACGATGATCGGTTGGGCGCCGGACGAAAGGTGCGATCTCGTGACGCCGGTATCGATATCCGCCGATGCCGGCTCCCAGGCCGTGAGGACGGGGCGGGCTTCGGGCAGGACGACGCCCAGGTTCGCGGCCTCGGTCCAACGCTCGAACGAAAGGCTGTGGCCGGTGCGGCTCGCGATGTGGCGATAGACGGCCCGGCGAACGTTCAGGCGCAGACGCGTCAGTGCGTCGTTTTCGACCATTTCCTTGCGTGCGGGGAGGACAAGCTGCAGCTCGGGCGCATCGACGATATTGACGCGTGCGCACCATTGGAAGTCCTTCTCGGCGATCGTGTCGAAGCGGCCGGAAACGGTCACCCCATGAAAATTGACGGAATGGCTTACGTGGTTCGAACGCCGATCGTCGAAGACACCGATGCGGACGCCGTCCTCCTCGAATATAGCGGCCGCCCCGGCGAGCCAGTCCTCGCGCTTGAGTTCCTCCCCGTTCAGAACCACCAGAAGCGGGCAGTGGCGCGCGGCGGCCCGGGCGGCGTTGTCGAGCGCGATGGCCCATGGCCCATCGAGCGCGAAGCCGATTTCGGTGCCGACGGTGCCGTCGAAGGCCGCGACCGCGACCGGCGTGCCACTCTCCCAGGCGCCGGACGGAATATCGACCTGCCAGCCGGTGAGGGCTGTGCTCGGCCGCGAGCGGATAATCATGCGCCGGCCGGCGAGGCTGAACACGCCCATGCCGGCGGGATCCTCGCGCCTGACGACGTCACTGTCCCAGTCCGACCGTCCGAGCGCAAGGACGACCGAAGGGTCGCTGATGCCATTGCCGTTATCAGCGATGGTGAGCCAGGGCCGGTCCCCAGTCTCGGAGGCTTGAAGCCGAACGACAGTGGCGCCAGCCCTGCGCGCGTTCTGGATGAGCTCTGCGAGGACATCACCGATGGTGTTGTTGAAGAGGCGTGTGACTTTGGTGACGGCCGCAGAGTCGACCTTACTGTGAATTGCGCTGGGAAAGGACATGCTGGCGCTCCTGCCATGAGCGGAAATGCTCCCCTCCCCCTTCCCCTCTCCACTTTTGCCCATGATCGTCCGCCGCTCAGTCGTCGCAGGGAAGCATGATCGTCATGACGCGGACGGTCGCGGCGGCATCGGCAGGGTCTTCCGAGCCCCATTCAAGCGAGGGGTCGTAATAATCGATGCGGAAGCGAACGATGTGACCCTCGATCTCGAACTGACCGAAGTTGCGCTCCGGGCCGTCGGTGGGTTTGAACTCGTAGCGGCGCGCGGCTGCGAGCACCGCGGCCTGGGCGATCGCTTCGCTCACGATCCGGTCGTCTCCCGCCAGTGTGGCGAGACAGGTCGCCGGCATCACGATACGCGCATTTCGATCGAGTCCGAGCCGCGCGCGGTCGTTGAGCTCAGCGATCCGGGATATGTTGCTGGTCATGCTGCCTCCATCAGGCCGGCGTTGAAGGTCTCGATCCACGCTTCCATCGTCGGCCGCTCGGAGATCGGCACGATGCTGGCTGCGTCCTGAAAGCGGATGAGGTCGGTTGGCGCATCGCGCCGGATTGCATCGATCTCGGCCTCGGCCAGCAGCCGCTCGGCGCGGATGAAGTCGGTGATCCTGCCGGGCTTGGTCTTGGTCGATCGGCGCCAGAGCCCTTCGACCGTCCGCAGTCGTGGTTCGGCGCGGGCCTCGATGAGAACGATGAGCCGAAGGCACCAGACAGGGAGCGCACGAACCTCATCGGGGCGGATGGCGCCGCAGAAAAAGCAGCTCGACTTGGGCGGCACCGGAAGACCGGCCGCCTCGATCCTGGCGATGCAGCGATCGCGTGTCCAGTTCCATTCGCGCAGCGGATAGCGGCACTCGAACAGGGGATCGTCGAGTGCGGACGCATGGGCATGGCGCCGGGAATCGGCGGGAGACGAATCGTAGCCGATCAGCCGCACGACCTTCTGCCCGTTCGCCCATGCTGCCCGGGCAGGCGCCCATTGCTTCAGGAACGCGTCCTGCGGCGCCACCTTCCATTTGAGCGAGCAACTATGGCGGCCAAGGCTGATGCTCGGCAGGGTCGCGTTGGTCAGGACGTTGGCGAGGATCGAATAATAGGGCGGCCAGTGCTTGAAGCGCCTGGGAACGTAGCGGACCACTTCGTAGGGGATGCCCCGCGCGCGCATCCAGGCGGCGATCATCCTTTGATATTCGTAGGTCTCGGGCTTTTCCGCGCCGGGATCGGCGCTCAGCACCAGGTCCGGGGCCTCGCCGCGTGCCTCGAGTTCGACCAGGAGCGCCGTGGAATCGACGCCAATCCCATAGGCGAGGACGACAGGCGGCGGGGCGGCCACCAGGATGGTGTCCACCAGCCGGCGATTGCTGGGAATGTGCATGGGGTTCTCGACCTCGATCGCGGCCCATCGCCGCGACCTCAACGACCCCCCTCCCCTCACTATTGGCCGGCTGTGTGGTCCTCGGCCTCGTAAGGGAGGTCGAACTGAAAGGTCGGATGCGCCAGTGGCAGGGCTTTGGGATAGGGCAGCCGCGGCAGCGCGCGGCCGTGGCCGCGGGCTTCGCGCGTGAGCTCGAAGCAATAGGCGTAGAGACCCGGCTGCTGATGGCGCAGGAGGTGGCGGTCGCGCTGGAGCCGCCAGAGCCATGCCGCAGGCGTCTCCCCGAACCCCGGCCTCGGCAGGCCCAGTGAAACGAGGTGATCAATCGCACCGGAATGGCCTCGTTCGCCGAGACGGATCTTTGAGATCGTCCGCCCCGCGATCGTTGTGTTTCCGGCGCGCAGGACGGTCCGCGGTTTCGTGACCGCCCGGTGGGCCGCCGAAAGCGCGCAATAGACGCGGCCAATATGCCCGGCGCCAGGGTCGCTGTAGGAAACCACGGCCTCGATGCCGGGTTTCTCGCGGCGCAGATGGCGAAAGGCCCGCGCGACGAAGAAGCTTTCCCCGTTCTGGGGCACAGCGTCTGTGAGAATCAGGCGAGCCAGCACGCAGCCGCGGCGAGGATCGGCAAAGCCGGTGTGCCGTGTGATCACCGCGCCGGTGGTCGGCACGGCGAAGACAGCAACGCCTTCAAGCGAAGCCGCGGCGCCATAGAGCCCAACGGCCAGTTGAGCCGCGGGATAGGTTGGAAGATAGTGGTGGCGCTCGATGAAGGCGCGCGCGACGTGATGGTCGATGATCTCGACGGTGTAGGATTTGGGGTCGATGACCGTGAGGTCGCTGGTCCATAGCGCCCGGCGTTCGCGCCAGCGCTGGCTGCGGGTCGTTTCCATGCTTTGGATCCCCCAGAGACTAGCGAGCGGCGAACCTCGTCGCCCCGCCGAACAAGCGAAGTGCGCGCGCCATCTCGTCGCGCAGCCGGGCCTTGCTTCCGACGACAATGGTCGGATCGAGCAGGTCGCCGGCAGAGCTGGTGAACCCGTGCGCGAGTGCGCCGCCCTGTTCGATCGAAACGAGATGGCCTTTGCCAGGCGCAGGCCCCTGATAGCGCGCTGTCAGCTCGCCAAGCTTGGCAGTGAGGCCTTTGGTCGCCTTGGACCAGCGAATATGGCCGGCGCCGATATTGCTCCCGGCCTCGCGGCCTCGGTCCATCCAGAGCTTCGCGTGCGCTTTTACCTGCAGCGGTGTGTTGCGCGTACGCTCGCGATTTCGACAGGTCGGCAGCGCGGCCGCGTGGGCGTCGAGCACCCGCAGATACTCGCCATGCAGTGCGACGAGTATGTCTTCGACGTCGATATCCTCCAAGAGAGCGCGAAGGCGGTCTCCCTGCTCGGGACTGGCAATGAGTTCATCGGCGCGAGCCGGCGTCAATTCGTCGGCGTCTGGCAAGGTGGATGCGCCGGAAATAAAACCCAGGGCGGACGTGAGGACGATCGCGCGGCCGCCGCAGCGGCCACACGTCTTCCGAAACCGCTCCAAGATCTCGTCTCGGCCGAGCGCCGATGCCGGGTGATCGCCAAGGATGATGACCCGGCGTGACCACGCTGTCGGTCGAGGTCGATCGCTGGGTTTCGGCCACTCCGAGGGGAGCGATCGCGCGGCAATTTGAGATCGCGGCCGGATAGGCCTTCGTTCGGCGGCAAGATTGGTGCGGCGGGCCGCATCGAAGAGGTCGTCGACATCGCCGCCGCCATCGGCGAACCCGCGATCATAGGCCGGGCGTTCCGCGGCTTTGGATGGCGCGCGGTGATTCCAACCGGCATGGGCCGCATACCAGCCATCGGCATAGCGGATCGCCTGATTCCAGTCATAGCCATAGCGCTCCCTGCCGCGCAGGATCGCCGTGTCGCGCTTGTCGCCACGCCCGACGGCGGCGCGACCCTCGGTGAAGCTGAAATTGCGCGACTGGCGCTCGGCCTCGGTCTGTGCAGCAATGCCGTCGTTGACCGGCTTCATCGCTTCGACACGCGCACGGGTGCGCGCCATGCGATCCTCTGCCGGGCTTGTCGGCGGCAAGTCGGGAAAGTCGCGCCAGGCTTTCGCGAGAGCTTCGGCATGATCGGGTGCGCGGCCACGGGCGAGCCAGGTGGCGGCCGAACAGGGATCGAAGAGCGGAGTATTCTCGACACGGGTCATATGCGCGGCCTCCGTCGACATCAGGCAAAGAGGCGCATGGGCTGTTCGACCGGCGG
>DASVOL010000301.1:0-4414 GCA_036383375.1 Bradyrhizobium sp.
GCGGGTGCAGCGGCCTGGGCCGGTACAGGCGGTGGCGCAGCGGTCGGGGAGACGGCGGCCTGGGCCGCGGGAGCGGGAGCCTGGGCGGCGGAAGTGGCGGGAACCTGGGCCTTGGCCGCGAGCGGGCTCCGCTTCGGCACCGGCACCCGGCTGGCGACATGCGGGATCGGGAGCGGCGGCCGCGGCACCCGGGCCTGGATCGGCCGCAGCATCGGACCGACCGGGCCGTAGGTCGCGCTCATCTCCTCCTCGTAATTGTCGCCGAGCCGGTAGGCCGGGGTGAAGCGGACGATGTGCCCGTCGCGGGCGTCGATCACCAGCCGGCCGTCGTCGCCGCCCTGGTCGATCACCGAGATTGTGTAGACGAATCCGCGCTGCTGGGGCGCGCCGAGCGGCAAATAGCCGTTCTCGCGCAGCACGGTGTAGACCTCGACCGGCGGCAGCAGGCTTGGGACGCGGCCGAAGCGCGGCGGCGGCGGCACCTCGGGCATGGCGGCGTAGGGCCCGCCCATGTCGGATACCCTGACGAGGGCCGGGCTGCCGATCCGGGCAGATGTCATGAGCTGCGCCTGGGCGGAGGCTGCGCTGAGCGCGAGGGCGGCAGCTGCGACCGAACCTGTGAACAACTTCATCGCCGTAACTCCTGTCTGGCCCGCCCACTGGGAGCTTCCCGCTCTCTTGCCGGCTTGCCGGGCAAAATTTCGGTTTGAATTCCGGCGGTCCTTGGTCCCTCCTTGGGCCAGATCACGGCGTGTTTGCTTCGAATCAGGGGCGCCCGGGCGCCGGCGAGCTGTCCGATCCAAGCATGCGGGCGAGGACTTCCTCGCGCTTGTGTGATAGACAAAAATTTGGCAAGGTCGAGGTTAGGACAGCAACGCTGTCTCAATTTCGAGGCCATTCCGGCATAGGGATTGCAACGAAAACTCGGCGCCCCGGGCTCCGAGAATGCTGCAGGCAGGGCCGTCCCTCAGGGGACGTTGAAACGCCCGTCGCCTGAATTTAGGAAAATGCGGCTCGCGGCGGACGAGCGGTGGCCCGGTGGGTGCCGCAACGTCCAAGGTGCGCCAAATACGGTGAGGCCCCTTACGAAAGGGAGAGGACACATGAGCGGGTCGGAATTCGAGCGCGAAACCATCGTGACAGGCATGCTGTCGGCGACCGCGGACTCGAAAGCCGCCGATGCCGCGCATGATGCATCCTTTGGGCCGCACACCCCCGAGCTTCACACCTGGCGCCCGCAGGCCGAAGGCCTGTACGACCTGAGCCTGGAGAAGGACTCCTGCGGCGTCGGCTTCATCGCCAACATCAAGGGCCAGAAGTCGCATCAGATCGTCTCCGACGCGCTGAGCATCCTGTGCAACCTCGAGCATCGCGGCGCCGTCGGCGCCGATCCGCGCGCCGGTGACGGCGCCGGCATCCTGGTGCAGATCCCGCACGCCTTCTTCGCGCGCAAGACCGCCGAGCTCGGCTTCAAGCTGCCGAAGCCCGGCGAATACGCCATCGGTGCGCTGTTCATGCCGCGCGATGCCGCGTGGCGGAACGTGATCAAGAGCATCATCGCCGACGAGATCAGGAACGAAGGCTTCAAGCTGCTCGGCTGGCGCGACGTGCCGTCAGACAACTCGTCGCTCGGCGTCACGGTGAAGCCGACCGAGCCCTATCACATGCAGGTCTTCATCGGCCGCAACAATGCGGTCAAGACCGAGGACGATTTCGAGCGCCGGCTCTACATCCTGCGCAAGTCGATCTCGCAGGCGATCTACCAGCGCCGCGACCGCGGCATGGCGGGCTATTATCCGTGCTCGCTGTCGTGCCGCACCGTGATCTACAAGGGCATGTTCCTGGCCGACCAGCTCGGCAAGTACTATCCCGACCTGCATGAAGCGGATTTCGACAGCGCGCTGGCGCTGGTGCATCAACGCTTCTCGACCAACACCTTCCCGACCTGGTCGCTGGCGCATCCCTACCGGATGATCGCCCATAACGGCGAAATCAACACGCTGCGCGGCAACGTCAACTGGATGGCGGCGCGGCAGGCCTCCGTGCATTCGGAGCTCTACGGCAAGGACATCAGCCGTCTGTGGCCGATCTCCTATGAAGGCCAGAGCGACACCGCCTGCTTCGACAACGCGCTCGAATTCCTGGTGCAGGGCGGCTACTCGCTGCCGCATGCCGTGATGATGATGATTCCGGAAGCGTGGGCCGGCAATCCGCTGATGGATGAGCAGCGCCGCGCCTTCTACGAATATCATGCCGCGCTGATGGAGCCGTGGGACGGCCCGGCTGCGATCGCCTTCACCGACGGCCGCAAGATCGGCGCCACGCTCGACCGCAACGGCCTGCGTCCTGCGCGCTATCTCGTCACCAAGGACGACCGCATCGTGATGGCGTCCGAAATGGGCGTGCTGAAGATTCCGGAGGACCAGATCGTCACCAAGTGGCGGCTGCAGCCCGGCAAGATGCTGCTCGTCGACCTCGAGCAGGGCCGCCTGATTCCCGACGACGAGATCAAGGCCGACCTCGCCAAGAGCCATCCCTACAACGACTGGCTGCACCGCACCCAGATCCAGCTCGAGGAGCTGCCGGATGCGTCGGCCAAGGGCGTGCGCTCCAATTTGCCGCTCCTCGATCGCCAGCAGGCGTTCGGCTACAGCCAGGAAGACATCACGATCCTGATGACGCCGATGGCGGCCACCGGTGAGGAAGCAGCCGGCTCGATGGGCAACGACACGCCGATCTCGGCGCTGTCGGACAAGCCGAAGCAGCTGTTCACCTACTTCAAGCAGAACTTCGCGCAGGTGACCAACCCGCCGATCGACCCGATCCGCGAAGAGATCGTGATGAGCCTCGTCTCGATCATCGGGCCGCGGCCGAACCTGTTCGACCTGCAGGGCGTCGCCTCGACCCAGCGCCTCGAAGTGCGGCAGCCGATCCTGACCGATGCGGACCTCGAGAAGATCCGCTCGATCTCCGACGTTCCCGAGACCCACTTCAAGTCGCGCACGCTCGACACCACCTTCCACGCCGGCTTCGGCGCGGCGGGCATGGAGCAGGTGCTCGACGAGCTCTGCGCGCGCGCCGAGGGCGCGGTGCGCGAGGGCATCAACATCATCATCCTGTCGGACCGCATGACCGGCACCGACCGGATTCCGATCCCGTCGCTGCTCGCCTGCGCAGCCGTGCATCATCATCTGATCCGCACCGGTTTGCGCACCTCGGTCGGCCTCGTCGTCGAATCCGGTGAGCCGCGCGAAGTGCATCACTTCGCCTGCCTTGCCGGCTACGGCGCCGAAGCGATCAACCCCTATCTCGCCTTCGAAACCATCCTCGCGATGAAGGACCGGCTGCCCGGCGCGCTCGACGACTACGAGATCGTCAAGCGCTACATCAAGTCGATCGGCAAGGGCCTGCTCAAGGTGATGTCCAAGATGGGCATCTCGACCTACCAGTCCTATTGCGGCGCGCAGATCTTCGACGCGGTCGGCCTCAAGGCCGACTTCGTCGCCAAGTATTTCGCCGGCACCCACACCAGGATCGAGGGCGTCGGCCTCGGCGAGATCGCCGAGGAGACCGTGCGGCGCCACACCGATGCGTTCGGTGACGGCCAGATCTACAAGAGCGCGCTCGATGTCGGCGGCGAATATGCCTACCGCACCCGCGGCGAGGACCATGCCTGGACCGCGGAATCGGTCTCGACCTTGCAGCATGCCGTGCGCGGCAACTCGCTGGAGCGCTACCGGGCGTTCGCCAAGATCCTCAACGAGCAGTCCGAGCGTCTGCTGACGCTGCGCGGCCTGTTCCGGATCAAGAGCGCCGAGGACGACAAGCGCAAGCCGGTCAAGCTCGAGGACGTCGAGCCGGCCAAGGACATCGTCAAGCGGTTCTCGACCGGCGCGATGTCGTTCGGCTCGATCTCGCGCGAGGCGCACACCACGCTCGCGATCGCGATGAACCGGATCGGCGGCAAGTCGAACACCGGCGAAGGCGGCGAGGAATCCGACCGCTTCAAGCCGCTGCCCAACGGCGACAGCATGCGCTCGGCGATCAAGCAGGTCGCCTCGGGCCGGTTCGGCGTGACGACGGAATATCTCGTCAACTCCGACATGATGCAGATCAAGATGGCGCAGGGTGCCAAGCCCGGCGAAGGCGGCCAGTTGCCCGGCCACAAGGTCGACGCGACGATCGCGCGCGTGCGGCATTCGACGCCGGGCGTCGGCCTGATCTCGCCGCCGCCGCATCACGACATCTACTCGATCGAAGACCTCGCCCAGCTGATCTACGACCTCAAGAACGTCAATCCGGACGGCCAGGTCTCGGTCAAGCTGGTGTCCGAGGTCGGCGTCGGCACGGTTGCGGCCGGCGTCGCCAAGGCGCGCGCCGACCATGTCACCATCGCGGGCTTCGAGGGCGGCAC
>DASVOL010000302.1:0-5912 GCA_036383375.1 Bradyrhizobium sp.
GGATCGGCGAGCATTCCGTTCAGGAGCGCTTCGGCCCGATGCAGCAGCGGCTTCGTTCCACTGCTCGATGCAATCGCAATCGCGGCGCGCAACTGATGCAGAATGGAAGTCCTGTCGTTCTCATTTGACGCCGGCGATACCGTCGCCTCGCTGAACAGCGCCTCAGCTTCCAGGCCGGAGAAACCCTGCTGACGGGCGGTATTTCGCGCCTCTCGCAGCATGTTCAGCGCGGCCGGCGTATCGCCGAGCCGGCTCAGAGCGAGTGCCTGAGCGATTGAAGTGCGCAGCATGATCGACGTATAGCCGACGGATTTGGCCGCCTCGTGCGCCGCCGCGAGCGTCATCCGGGCTTCTTCGAGGCGTCGCTGCTCGAGATAGGCGATGCCGAGATGACACTCGACGACCGGCAGGAAGAGGCGAATTCCATACTTCTGCGCGACCGCGAAAGCCTCCTCCAGGATCGCCGCTGCGCCCTCGGGATTGCCTTGACCGAGCATCAGGAAGCCGCCGCTATAGCCCGCGGCAACGCGATCAAACGGTCGGTTGCTCTCGTCGGCAATCGCTACCGCGCGCTGGTGAAACTCGATGCCGGTGTCGAACTCTCCGAGCGTCGCGTGGGTTACGCTCTTCATCATGCAGCACAGCAACAGCAGCGTTCTCGGGGTCGTGCCGGGCGGCGCGCTGGCATCCGGCCCGGACAGCTGGACGCAGGCCTGTCTCAGCATCTGCTCAGCCTCGCGAAACCGGCCGGCGATGAAGTAGGCCTGGCCCAGGGTGTATTGGGCAAGGTTGAGCCAGCCCGCATTACCCCACTGCGCTGCCAAACGTACGACGTCCTCGCCGGTTGCGATCGCCTCGACCGGTGTGCTGTAGAAGTTCTGCGTGCCCGATCTGACGGTCATGGCCGCGACCTTGCGTCCGATGTCCCCGATCGCGTCGGCACGCCGCTCGGCCTCTCTGCCGAGATCAAATGATTCCGCGACCTTCCCCGACCACATGAACGCCACCCGCGCCTCGATCCGCAGGTCGACGGCATCCGTTTCCCGCAACGTCGAGAACGGCATCTTGTCGAGCGCCGTCATGGCGGTCTCGAAGTAGCTGGCCGCACCGGCGAATGCCGACCGTGTCAGACTTCTCCTTGCGGCGGCTCGTCCGTAGATAAACGCCTTCGGCCAGTCCTTGGCACGCGTTGCATGATCACAAAGCCGGTTGGGTTCATCAAGCCAACGGCCGCTGCTCTCCAGTGTCGCCAGAATACGCGCATGGACGCTTTCTCGCACCTTCTCGACCATCGAATCGTAGGTCACCTGGCGAACCATCTCGTGCGGGAATTCGAGCAAACCATCCCGTTCGACATCGATCCTCACCAGAAACTCGGCGTGATCGAGCGCGATCAGGCAGCGCTGAAAGACCTCCTGCGGCAGGCCGGCCACCTCGCGCAGTATGGATTCCGTCGATTGGGGTCCCAACGCCGCCGCGATCTGCAGCAGCGAACGCTCCTCCTTCGAGATGCGATCGAGACGCGTGGCGATGACGCCCTGGATGCTGCTCGGAATCCCGAGATCGCCGACCGGACGCGCAAGCGCCAGATCGCCCCAGTGCCCGCGGAGGACTCCGCTGTCCTTGAGGCTGCGGCAAACCTCTTCGATGAAGAGCGGTACGCTGGCCGTGTGAAGAACGACGCGGTTCTTCAAATCGGCCATGTTCGCCGACGAGCCCAGGATGTCGTCCAGCATCTCCCGTCCCGCATCCTCGTCGAGCGAACGCAACGCCGCGATTTCGGCGTTGCTGCGCGCGACCCAATCCGGAATTCCGGTGGGCCTGCTGGTCAGAAGCACCAGAAGCCCGGGTACCTTCAGCGAAGCGAGTGCCGCCATGACGGTCTCGCTGGCGCGGTCGATCCAGTGCAGATCCTCGATGAGGATCACCGCGCGCCGGCGAACAACCAGGCCTTCGAGAATCGCGCAGCATGCTTCGCTGATGGCACGGCCACGCGCGTGCGGCTCCAGCTCGCCCCATTCCGGATCCGATATCGGACGGTCCAGCACCGCGTCGATTGCCGAACGCTGGACCCCTGTCAGGCGCGTCAGGACGTCGGTGTCGGCCGCCGTGCCCTCCAGGATCGAGAGCATCAGGGCCTTTAGCGTACTGAACGGCGCGCCTTGAAGATTCGGGCTGCATTCGGCGTGGAACGGAAGCCAGCCCTCTCGGGTGAGCTCGTCAACGAACTCATGCACCAGCCGCGATTTCCCGATACCGGGATCGCCAATCAACAATGCCGTCTTCCGGTTCGGGTCGGCGTCCTGCGCCAACTGCCTGAGCAGCGTCGTCTCCTTCAACCGGTTGACGAAACGCGCAACACTTCGTGCCCGGCGCACCCTCCAACTGGAGACATCGGTTGCACCCGTCACGCGGTAGATCGGCAGAGCCTCGCTGAACCCCTTGAGCTGCCTGCGTCCGAGAAACTCGAACTGAACGTTGCCTTCAGCGAGCTTCTGACAGGCTTCGGATGCGTAGACCTGGTTCGGTTCGGCGGCCGCTTCGAGCCGCGCCGCCAGATGCTGTGCGGCGCCGCCGATTTCGTAAACCTTGGAATATTCGCTGGCGACCATGTAGGCCACGACGCGCCCCGAATGGAGCCCGACCCGAACCTGAAGTCCCGGATCGCCCAAACCGGCGACGCGTCGAACGAGTTCGATCGCCGCGTGGCAGGCAAGCGGTGCGTGGTTGTCGTCCGCGATCGGGGCGCCGAATACCGCGGCGATCCCGTCACCCAGCTCCTTGCTGACGATGCCGCCGAACCGGCGCACCGCGCCGCGCATCGCGACCAAAGCCGGCTCCAGGCGGGAGACCGCTTCTTCCGGCTCGAGCTCGGCAACGAGCCCGGTGGAATCGACCACGTCGGCGCGCAGAATTGTTACGAATCGTCGTTCGCTATCGGGATCGGGGCGCTGCTGCGTCGCAGCTCCGCATTTGGAGCACCAACTATCGCCCTCCTCGATCGTCGATTGGCACGCGAAGCAATGCATCCCCTCGTTCTCAGTGCCCCAGCGTTTCCAATCGGCTCAGCATTCGCGAGCGTTCCTCAGGACATGTTTACCTATCCGGAGCGGCTTATCAATCGGGACCGCCTGTCGGCCCGCGGCGCGTCCTCTCCGGGAGGTTGTTTTTCTGGACGAACAACAGGCTCTAGTGGTAGGGCGAATCCGCGCGAAAACGGACCTGCTTTTTCGGGTCTCGTGAGATCAAATTTTCTACCCCGCCGAGCTTTGCAGAAGCGTCACCTTAACAGGGCAAACTAAGTCATACCGAGGAGAAACATACGATGAGCGGACGAGTATTCAATAACCAGCAGTTCAAAGATCATATCAACGCGCATTACTATCCTTTGGACAACATGATCAAGAGCGTCGCTATACTTAAAGCGTCGGATCTCATCGACGTCGAGACGCTGGAATATGGCCAATACCAGCCGATCCTGTCGCCCAGGCACCAGTGGCCGGGCGGAAGCGGCAAGCTGTGGCAGAAGGAGATGGGCAAGGCGCGCCTGGACCTCGCCACTCAAGCAAGCACCGCGGCCCTTTCCAAGGACGAGGCCGGCGTCGTACCGCTGACGAAATGCGCGCTGCTGGATGCCGCCGTCCGCAAGTGCTTCAACTCCCAACCGCCGATCCCGATGAAGATCGATGTGAAGGAGAAGGACAAGAATGCACCGAACGCCGATCGGCACGACATTCTGCTGACCTGGGAGCACGCCAATGGCGACAATCAGCCGCCAACACTGCTGCTGCTGACGATGGTCTGCCCGGCCTGATCCCCGATCGCAGGCGGCACTTTCCGCACGACGGTATTGCACCTCACGCGGCTGCCTGGTGGCAGCCGCGACAAGGTTGGCGCTCCGGCGATGGCGTAGGGATGATCTATGACGCCGGGCGGCGCTGCTGCAACAGCGCCCTCACCGCACGCTCCGCGGCGCGAGCGGAGCCGAAATAGCCGCCGTCGAGGCCGTCGAAGGCGCGATCCGAGGAGAAGAAGCAGAAGCCTCCGGCGTCGCTGACGACGATCCCCGCGGTTCGATCCGATACTTCGATGACGTAAGCTTGGGACGTTTGGGCTTGAGACGTTTTGGCTTGGGAGATTTGGGCCTGGGACATGCGTGCTCGATCGCCGAATGAGGGCGCTCCTGTCTGGTTGTCGGGTGCTTGGATTTTTCTTAAGCGATCAACAACAGACGCCGGTCGCCGCCGAGACGCAGCGATGCTGCATGCGGCTTCGCATGTCGCACATCCAGCTGCGGTGGTAATGTCTCATGGCGGTGGCCTTGAACAACGCGGGTTAGCGCGGATCAATATCCGGCCGAATCGCGCTGCGGTCAATGAAATGACCGACCAAAGATCACCGCCCGGCGCGATGCCTCATTCGCGACGACCGGGAAAACAGGATGGTTTTGGTGATGACGGTTGCGGTCCGCCGAATTGGCCAGGCACCGTGCGTCCTGGTGCCCGGCCGCGCTCGCTCAGGGCAGGATCGGCGGGTGATAGGTGAAGGTCGCCATCAGGATCGCGGCCAGCAGCATCACGATCGGGAAGTGGATGAAGAACTGCACCGACGTGTAGCCGATCAGGTCCTTCGACTTCAGGCCGAGGATGCCGAGCAGCGGCAGCATCCAGAACGGGTTGATGAAGTTCGGCAGCGTCTCGGCGATGTTGTAGACCATGACAGTCCAGCCGAGATGCGCGCCGATGTCGTTGGCCGCCTTCATGATGTAGGGCGCCTCGATGATCCACTTGCCGCCGGCCGACGGCACGAAGAAGCCGAGCAGCGCCGAATAGATTCCGACCAGGAACGAGAACACGGTGGAATTGCTGGAGGCGCCGACGAACCAGTGCGCGATCGTGTCCGACAGCGTGGTGCCGCTGCTGTTCGGCACCTTGGTCAGGATTTGCGCGATGCCGGCATAGAACGGAAACTGCAACAGCACGCCGGAGACACTCGGCATCGCCTTGGAGAAGGACTCGATCAGGCTGCGCGGCCGCCAGTGCAGCACGATGCCGAGAATGAGGAAGACGAAATTGTAGGTGTTGAGCCCCGACAGCGTGATCAGCGGATTGCCCGACTGGAAGGTCTGCCACAGCCAGCCG
This sequence comes from Bradyrhizobium sp., assembly GCA_036383375.1. GTDB lineage: Bacteria > Pseudomonadota > Alphaproteobacteria > Rhizobiales > Xanthobacteraceae > Bradyrhizobium. Next base: position 5,142 of record DASVOL010000302.1, read on the forward strand.
GCGGCAAGCAGGGCGATCAGGATCGTCAGTAGCGGGCTGAACTCCAGCCAGTCGCCCGGACGGGCCGGCTTCCTCGCCTCGATGCGGTCATCGCCGAGCGCAACGCCGAGGTCTTCCGCCGTCTTCGCCCGTTCGGGCGCGGGCGTGGTGAAATAGCAGATCGCCGCCGACACCACGCTCACCATCGCGACGGTGACCATGTTCTGCCAGGTCAGGATGGTTTCCGAGAAGCCGATCACACCGGTGATCGGCAGAAGCGATGCCGGAATGCTGCCGGCATTGGCCTGGAGCTGCGCGGCCGACGACGTGATGCCGAGGGTGAAGCCGCAGCCGAGCCCGAGATAGCCGGCGGCGCCGGCCGCCCGATAATCCAGCCGGATATCCGTACGCCGCGCGATCTCCCGCACCAGCAGACCGGAAAAGATCAGGCTCAGGCCCCAGTTCAGCAGCGAGAGGAAGATGCTGAGCATCCCGACGAACACCACTGCGCCGCGCCCGGTCTTCGGCACGCTCGCGAGCCGCGCCAGCACGGCCGCGACCGGCGGCGACATCGCGACGACGTAGCCGCCGATCGCGACCAGTGCCATCTGCATCGTGAACGGAATCAGATTCCAGAACCCGTCGCCGAACGCGCGGCTGACGGCGAGCGGCGAACCGCCATGCAGGATCGCGCCAGCGGCAACCGCGATCACGGCGATCAGGACGAAGACATACGCATCCGGAAACCAGCGCTCGGCGAACGCCACCAGGGCCTGCGAAAATCGCGCCATG
>DASVOL010000303.1:0-9413 GCA_036383375.1 Bradyrhizobium sp.
GTTCGGCTCCGACGAGGTGCGGCGTGAATTCCTGGTGCCCGCGATTGCGGGCGATCAGGTCGCCTGCATCGGCGTCTCCGAGCCCGGCGCCGGCTCCGACGTCGCCTCGATCAAGACCAATGCGCGCTCCGACGGCGACGACTACGTCATCAATGGCGGCAAGATGTGGATCACCAACGGCACCCAGGCCGACTGGATCTGCCTGCTCGCCAACACCAGTGACGGTCAGGTCCATCGCAACAAGTCGCTGATCTGCGTACCGATGAAGACCAAGGGCGTGCAGGTCGCGCGCAAGCTCGACAAGCTCGGGATGCGCTCGTCCGATACGGCGCAGATCTTCTTCGACAATGTCCGGGTGCCGAAGCGCAACCGGATCGGCGAGGAAGGCCAGGGCTTCACCTACCAGATGATCCAGTTCCAGGAAGAGCGGTTGTGGGGTGCGGCCGCCTGCCTGAAGGCGCATGAATTCATCATCAACGCGACCATCGACTACACCCGCAGCCGCAAGGCGTTCGGTGGTTCGATTCTCGACAACCAGGTGGTGCACTTCAAGCTCGCGGAGATGCAGACCGAGGTCGAGCTGCTGCGCTCGCTGATCTACCGCGCCGGCGAGGCGCTGGTGGCGGGCGAGGACGTCACGCGGCTCGCGACCATGGCGAAATTGAAAGCCGGCAGGCTCGGCCGCGAGCTCACCGACGCCTGCCTGCAATATTGGGGCGGCATGGGCTTTACCAATGAGACGCCGGTCAGTCGCGCCTATCGCGACAGCCGCCTGACCTCGATCGGCGGCGGCGCCGACGAGGTGATGCTGATGGTGTTGTGCAAGATGATGGGCACGCTGCCCGGGATGAAGAAGAACTAGCGCGAAGCCTGTCCGGCGGATCGCGTATGTCGCCGGCACGAGCGCAGGCAGGGAGACCGATATGCCCTTTCAGGAGAGCCAGAGAGTCACCGAGCTGAAGCATAGGCTTCAGTCGTTCATGGATCGCCATGTCTATCCGCACGAGGCGCGGTTCTACCGCGAGGCAGAAGAGCTCGGGCCGTGGAAGGTTTTTCCGGTCGTCGAGGAGCTGAAGCCCATCGCAAGGGACGAGGGGCTGTGGAATCTGTTCCTGCCGGAGAGCGAGCACGGCGCAGGCCTGACCAATCTCGAATACGCGCCGCTGTGCGAGATCATGGGACGCTCGCATCTTGCGCCCGAGCTGTTCAACTGCTCGGCGCCGGACACCGGCAACATGGAGGTGCTGGCGCGCTACGGCACAAGGGAGCATCAGGAGCGCTGGCTGAAGCCGCTGCTCGCCGGCGAGATCCGGTCCTGCTTCGCGATGACCGAGCCGGCCGTGGCCTCCAGCGATGCCACCAATATCGAGAGCTCGATCGTGCGCGACGGCGATGACTACGTCATCAACGGCCGCAAATGGTACACCACCAACGCCACCGATCCGCGCTGCAAGATCTGCGTCTTCATGGGCAAGACCGATCCCGATAATCCAGACCGGCATCGCCAGCAGTCGATGATCCTGGTGCCGATGGATGCGCCCGGGATCGAGGTGCTGCGCCCGCTGCCGGTGTTCGGCTTCTACGGCGTGCCGGATCGCGCATCGGAGGTCGTGTTCAGCAATGTGCGGGTGCCCGCCAGCAACATGCTGCTCGGCGAGGGCCGCGGCTTCGAGATCGCGCAGGGCCGCCTCGGCCCGGGCCGCATTCATCACTGCATGCGGCTGATCGGGCTCGCCGAACGCACGCTGGAGAAGATGTGCGTCAGGACCAGGAGCCGGGTTGCGTTCGGCAAGCCGGTCGCTGAGCAGACTGTCACCCAAGAGCGGATCGCGGAATCGCGCATCATGATCGAGCAGGCACGCCTTTTGACGCTCAACGCGGCGCACATGATGGACACCGTCGGCAATCGGGTCGCCAAGGCCGAGATCGCGATGATCAAGGTCGCGGTCCCCAACATGGCCTGCCAGGTCATCGACTGGGCGATCCAGGCCCATGGCGGCGGCGGCACCAGCAACGATTTCGGGCTCGCGGCAGCCTACGCAACGGCCCGGCTGCTGCGTCTCGCCGACGGTCCGGACGAGGTGCATCGCAACCAGATCGCGCGGCTCGAGCTGCGCAAATACAATGCCTGAACCGGAAAGGCGCGCGATGAAGGCGCCGCGCACGACATTGTTGCAGTCACCGCGCCGGCGCTCCATGGTGGCGGCGATCAAGAACATGGGAAACGCCTGATGATCACGCTCTATCACTGCGATGCCGCGCGCTCGTTCCGTCCGTTGTGGATGCTGGAGGAGCTCGGGCTGCCCTATGAGCTGAAGATGCTGCCGTTCCCGCCGCGCGTGTTCGCCAAGGAATATCTCGGCATCAATCCGCTCGGCACCATCCCGTTCATGGTCGATGGCGAGACCAAGATGACGGAATCCTCCGGCATCTGCCATTACCTCGGCACCAAATACGGCCCGACGCCGCTGATCGTGGGCCCCGACGAGCCGGCCTATGGCGCGTTCCTGAACTGGATGTATTTTTCCGATGCGACGCTGACCTTCCCGCAGACGCTGGTGCTTCGCTACAGCCAACTCGAGCCGGAGGAGCGGCGCAATCCGCAGGTCTCGGGCGATTATGCAAAATGGTTCCTGGGCCGCCTGCGTGCGGTGGAAGCCGCCGCCGCGAACTCGGAATTCCTCTGCGCGGAACGCTTCACCGCCGCCGACATCACGAACGGCTATGCGCTTCGGCTTGCCGGCAATATCGGCCTCGCCAAGGATTTCGGGCCGAATGTCGCCGCCTATTGGGCGCGGCTGCAACAGCGCGACGGTTACAAGCGCGCGGTGGCGGCGGAGCAAAAAGCCGGGCAGGAACAGAACGTTGCGCCGCGGGCACGGCCGTAACTTCCTTCTCATTCCGGGGCAGTGCGCCCTCATGCGTAATTGCGCGTTGCGGAACCCTGAGATTCCCCGATGCGCAATTACGCATCAGGGCTTGATGCGTCGCATCGCCCCGGAATGACGACGTATCGCTTTTGCGAATTTGCGTTATGGTAGCTCAGCCGCAGCGGCCCAAAGAGCCGCGCGAGGAGGAACCGCCATGGACGCGATCGTGGACGCGAAGTGCCAGAACTCAGGCCAGCCGTCCGGCCACCGGATGCTGATCACGCCGGAACGGGTGTTCTACGCCGGGCTGCTCGGCCGCCCGCGCGAGCGTTGTCCCGGCGCATTCCATGTCTATGTCGCGATCCGCGACGGCTTGCATCTGTCGACCAGTGAAGGCCGCGAGTCCCATGGCGAGCTCGCGGTGACGATGCCGAACCTGCGCCACACCATCACCAGCGAATATCGCTCCGCGATCTGCGTTGCGATCGAGCCGGAGAGCGTGCCTGACGGCACGCTGGAGGCCGTCGCGCGCCGCCTGCAAGGGCCCGACTCTCATTTGTTCGCGAACCGGATCCGCAACGCCTATGCGACGCTTGCCGAGATGCAGCATCGCGACGCGATCGCGAATGCCGAGTTCGACACCATGTGCTTCGGCGACGCGCTGCCGCAGCGTGTGCTCGATCCGCGCGTCGTGCGCGCGATCGGCCGCATCGGCCAGTTCTCGGGCGAACCGGTGACCGCGGCAAGCTGCGCCACCGAGGCCGGGCTGTCGCCCTCGCGCTTCCTGCACCTGTTCAAGGAGGAGACCGGAATCTCGTTCCGCTCCTTCCGCGCCTGGAAGCGCGCACGGCACCTGCTGCACTTCGCCAACCAGGACATCAACCTCGCGCATCTCGCGCAGGATATCGGCTATCCCGACTCGACCCATTTCAGCCACTCGATCCGTCGGTTCTATGGTCTGAAGCCGCGTGCGATCTTCTCCGGCTCGCGGGATCTTGCGATCTACCGCACCGGGCAGGAGCGCGCGCTGACCTAACCATCTGTCGTCCCTGCGAAAGCAGGGACCCATAACCACCGATCTCATTTGTCTAGACGGCTGTGGCTCCAGCTGACTCAAATAACCGCCACTCGTGGTTATGGGTCCCGGGTCGCGCTTCGCTTGCCCGGGACGACGGTTAGAGATTCGCGCCCTGGATCACCTCGCCGAACCGCAGCCAGCCGGGCCCTTCGATCCGTTGCAGCTGAAGCTGCTGCAGCGGATGGTGATTGGTCGGGCTGGTGTTGACCTTGATGCCGGGTAGCAGCGTCGGGACCTCGACATCCCTGAGATTGTTCGCCTGCGCCATGATGTTGTCGCGGGTGAAATTGCCCTTGCACTGCTCGAGCACGATCTTGAGCACCTGCGCCACGGTGTAGGCGTAGAGGCTGTAGCCCTCCTTCGGATTGCCGTCGGGGAAGTACTTCGCCATGAAGGTGAGGAAATCCTTCACGCCGGGGTCGTTGGCCCAGGCCGGATCGGCGACGTCCTTCACATAGGCCGACGAGATCGTGCCCTGCGACTTGTCGAGACCGACCGGCGCAATGGTCGAGGAGATCGAGGCCGCGCCGCTCGCAATGAAATGCATCGGCTTCCAGCCGAGCTCATAGATCTTGCGGATCGACTGCGCGCAGAATTTTGCCGTGGAGCCCGAGATCAGCACGTCGGGATTGGCGCCGCGCAAAGCGACGATCTGCGAATCGATCGTCGGATCGGTGACCTCGTGCGAGGCCACCACGGCTGAGGTCGCGAACCGCTCGCCCAGCACATCCTTGGTGCCGGCGACGAAATCCTTGCCGAGATCGTCGTTCTGGTAGAGCACCGCGAACTTCGCATCCTTGTTCTGGCTCAGCGCATACTTGACGAACACCTGCGCCTCGGTGCGCGCGCTCGGCGCAAAGCCCATGGTCCAAGGATAGCTCTTGTAGTCGCCCCATTTGTCGCCGTTCACCGACAGGAACAGATGCGGCACCTTGGCGGCGTTGATGTATTTGACGACGGACGAGTTGGGCGCGGTGCCGAGCATGTTGAACAGGAAGGCGACATTGTCGCTTTCGATCAGGCGGCGCACCTGCTCGACGGTCTTCGCCGGATTGAACGCATCGTCATAATAGATGTACTTGATCTGCCGGCCGGCGATGCCGCCCTGCTCGTTCAGCATCTTGAAATAGGCTTCCTGGCAACGCGCTTGCACGCCGAGTGCCGACACCGGGCCGCTCAACGAGGTGGTGCTGCCGATCCTGATCTCGGTCGCGGTGACGCCGGGCGCGTCTTCGGCCAGCGAAGGCCGCAGGCCTGTGACCGCGGCAAGTCCGGCGCCTGCGGCGCCCGTGAGCCAGCTGCGCCGGTTGATCGAGACCATGACGTTCTCCCCGTAATGCCGGCTTGTTGCGCCGCTTCTGCTTACAGCAGAGCCTATGCGGCACGTGGGCGTCGCGTCTTGTGTTAACCGGCTGACGGCAGATTCCGTCGTGAGCGCATCCACTTAGCCAGTCAACGCAAGATGGCGCACAGACAAATTTCTCATCATGGGAAAATCAACCGCGCAGGTGCGCTGCAACCCGGACGAGAGACCCATGAGCGACAAGGCCGTCATCACCTGCGCGCTGAACGGCGTGCTTACCGACCCGAAGCAGCACAATGTTCCGGTGACGCCGGAAGAGATGGCGCGTGAGGCCAGGGCCGCATTCAACGCCGGCGCCAGCATCATGCACATCCATCTGCGTCAGCAGGCGCCGAACAAGGGCCACCTGCCGTCATGGGAGGTCGGCGTTAGCAAGGAGATCCAGCAGGCGATCCGCGAGGCATGCCCCGGCGTGATCATCAACCACACCACCGGCACCTCCGGTCCGAACTACCAGGGTGCGCTCGACTGCGTACGCGAGACCAGGCCTGAGATCGCAGCGTGCAATGCCGGCTCGCTGAACTATCTCAAGGTCAAGGCTGACAACACCTGGGCCTGGCCGCCGATGATGTTCGATAACGCGGTCGAGAAGGTGCAGGACTATCTCGATGTGATGAAGGTCGCCGGCACCATCCCCGAATTCGAGTGCTTCGATGTCGGCATCGTGCGTTGCGTCGGCATGTACCGGCAGACCGGGATGTATTCCGGCCCGCTCGAATACAACTTCGTCATGGGCGTCGCCTCGGGCATGCCGGCCGATCCGGAGCTGTTGCCGATCCTCTTGAAGCTGAAGGTGCCGGACGCGCATTGGCAAGTCACCGCGATCGGCCGCGCCGAGATCTGGCCGCTGCACCAGCGCGCCGCCGACCTCGGCGGTCATCTGCGCAGCGGCCTCGAGGACACGTTCTATCTCGGCGACGGCACCAAGGTGACGTCGAACGGGCAGCTCGTCGAAGGGCTCGCCGCCTGTGCGCGCCGTGCGGGGCGCGAGATCGCGAGTCCTGCCGAGGCACGGCAGATCTTTGGGGTCCGGCACTAGGCCGCACCAGCCGTCATTGCGAGCGAAGCGAAGCAATCCATCTTGCCACTCGAAGAGAGGGTGGATTGCTTCGTCGCTTCGCTCCTCGCAATGACGAGGCAGGAGGAGACACATGGACAATCTCGCAGCAACCGGCGGCGTCACCGGGCCGGGCCGCATCGGACGGGTCGCGATCGGCGATCTGCTCAAGCGCGCCGCGCGGCGCTTCCCGGACCGCGTCGCGCTGACCGATGGCATCAGGCAAGTCACCTTCACCGAGCTCGAGCGCGACGCCAATCGCTTCGCTAATCATCTGGTGCAGCGCGGGCTGAAGCCCGGTGAGAAGATCTCGACGATCTGCAACAACTCGGTCGAGTTCGTCAAAGCGCTGTTCGGCATCCACCGCGCCGGCCTCGTCTGGGTGCCGATCAACACCATGCTCGGGCCGTCGGACATGGACTACATCCTCGGCCATGCCGAGGTGCGCTTCGCCATCATTGACGACAATCTCCATGCCCAGGCCGACCGCCGTGCTGCGCTTGAAGCGCGCGGCATGGAGATGATCGCGATCGACCTGACCGGTAATGCCGGCAAGACCGGATTGCAGGAATTCAACGACCTGTTGGAGGGGCAATCCGACATCGAGCCCGACATCGAGATCAACGACCGCGATCTCGCGATGATCATCTATACGTCGGGCACAACCTCGCGGCCGAAAGGCGCGATGCATTGCCATCTCGCCGTGGTCATGGCCGTGATGAGCAACTGCATCGAGATGCAGCTCTCGCGCGACGACGGGATCACCGGGCAGTTTCCGCTGTTCCACTGCGCCGGCCACGTGCTGCTGCTCAGCTATCTCTCGGTCGGCGGCCGCATGGCACTGATGCGCGGCTTCGATCCGGTGGTCTGCATGGAGGCGATCGTCCGCGACAAGCTCACGGTGTTTGTCGGCCTGTCGCTGATGTATCAGGCGATCCTCGACCATCCGCGTCGCCGCGACTATGATCTCACGGGCCTGCGCTGCTGCATCTACACCATGGCGCCGATGGGCAAGCCGCTGCTCGAACGCGCGATGGCGGACATGTGTCCGAACTTCGTGCTAACCAGCGGTCAGACCGAAATGTACCCGGCGACGACGATGTCGCGGCCGGAGGTGCAGCTCGAGCGCTTCGGCAATTACTGGGGCGAGTCGCTGATCGTCAACGAGACCGCGATCATGGACGACAACGGCAATCTGCTGCCGCGAGGCGAGATCGGCGAGCTGGTGCATCGCGGCCCCAACGTGATGATGGGGTACTACAAGGACCCGAAGTCGACCGAGGAGGCGCGTAAATTCGGCTGGCACCATACCGGCGATCTCGCCCTGATCGATGCCAACGGCGAGGTGCTGTTCCTCGATCGCAAGAAGGACATGATCAAGTCGGGCGGCGAGAACGTCGCCTCCGTCAAGATCGAGGAGACATTGCTGGCGCACCCGGCGGTGCAGAACGCCGCCGTGGTCGGCCTGCCGCATCCGCAATGGGGCGAGGCGGTGTCAGCATTCGTCAAGCTGAAGCCCGGCGCGGTGACCGACGAGGCCGGCATCGAGGCGCATTGCAGAAAGCATCTCGGCGGCTTTCAGGTGCCGAAGCTGGTGCGTATCCTCGAGGAGATGCCGATGACCGCGACCGGCAAGCTGCGTAAGGTCGAGCTACGACAGCAATACAGCGGACATTTTGTGGAGCGCGGCTAGTGGCCATCATCGAGAACACGATTTCCACCGGCAGCGCCGCGTTCCAGGGCAATCGCGACGGCATGCTGGCTCTGATCGCTCGGATGCGCGCCCTGGAGGAGCGCACCTGCGTCGCATCCGCCGCGGCCAAGGACCGCTTCCACAAGCGCGGCCAACTGCTGCCGCGCGAGCGCGTCGCGCTGGTGCTGGATCCCGGCTCGCCGTTCCTCGAATTGTCGACGCTCGCCGGCTACATGTTCGATGTGCCGGACGCGGACAAGAGCGTCCCCGGCGGCGGCCTGGTTGCCGGCATCGGCTTCGTCTCCGGCATCCGCTGCATGGTCAGCGCCAATGATGCCGGCATCGACGCCGGCGCGCTGCAACCTTACGGTCTCGACAAGACGCTGCGGGTGCAGGAACTCGCGCTGGAGAACAAGCTGCCCTATGTGCAGCTGGTCGAGAGCGCCGGCGCCAATCTGCTGCGCTACCGGGTCGAGGACTTCGTCCGCGGCGGCAACATCTTCCGCAATCTGGCGCGGCTGTCGGCCGCGGGGCTTCCCGTCGTCACCGTCACCCATGGCTCCTCGACCGCGGGCGGCGCGTATCAGACCGGCCTTTCCGACTACATCGTGATGGTGCGCGGCCGCACCCGGGCCTTCCTCGCCGGGCCGCCTCTGCTCAAGGCCGCCACCGGCGAGATCGCGACCGAGGAGGAGCTCGGCGGCGCCGAAATGCACACCCAGATCTCCGGCCTTGGCGATTATCTCGCCGAGGACGACCGCGACGCGCTGCGCATCGCGCGCGATATCATGGGCAAGCTGCCATGGGATCGGCTTCGGGATCGGCCGGCACGCGAGCCGGCTGCGGTGAAGCCGCCGCGATATGACGCCGAGGAATTGCTCGGCATCATGCCGATGGACCACAAGCGTCCCGTCGACATGCGTCAGGCGATCGCGCGCTTCATCGACGATTCCGACTTCACCGAGTTCGGCGCCAATTACGGCCCGGCGACGGTCTGTGGTCACGCGCGCGTCGAAGGGCAGGCGATCGGCATCATCACCAACAACGGCCCGCTCGATGTGCCCGGCGCCAACAAGGCGACGCACTTCATCCAGGCCTGCTGCCAGTCGCGCACGCCGATCCTCTACATGAACAACACCACCGGCTACATGGTGGGCCGGGCCTATGAGGAGGCCGGTATGATCAAGCACGGCTCGAAGATGATCCAGGCGGTGACCTCGGCGACGGTGCCGCAGATCACGCTGTATTGCGGCGCCTCGTTCGGCGCCGGCAATTACGGCATGTGCGGCCGCGGCTTCCATCCGCGTTTCTGCTTCTCCTGGCCGAACGCCAAGACCGCGGTGATGGGCGGC
>DASVOL010000304.1:0-8821 GCA_036383375.1 Bradyrhizobium sp.
GGCGCCAGCGTCAACTCGTTCTTCGGCATCACCACCATGATCATCTCGATCCCGACGGGCGCGAAGATGTTCAACTGGCTGTTCACGATGTATCGCGGCCGCATCCGCTTCGAGCTGCCGATGATGTGGACGGTGGCGTTCATGCTGACCTTCGTGATCGGCGGCATGACCGGCGTCTTGCTCGCGGTGCCGCCGGCCGATTTCGTGCTGCATAACAGCCTGTTCCTGATCGCGCATTTCCACAACGTGATCATCGGCGGCGTGCTGTTCGGCCTGTTCGCCGGCATCAACTACTGGTTCCCGAAGGCGTTCGGCTTCAAGCTTGATCCGTTCTGGGGCAAGCTGTCGTTCTGGTTCTGGGTCTCGGGTTTCTACTTCGCCTTCATGCCGCTCTATGTGCTCGGCCTGATGGGCGTGACCCGCCGGCTCCGCGTGTTCGACGATCCCAGCTTGCAGATCTGGTTCGTCATCGCGGCCTTCGGCGCCTTCCTGATCCTGCTCGGCATCGGCGCGATGCTGGTGCAGTTCGCGGTGAGCATCCTGCGCCGCGAAGAGCTGAAGGACACCACCGGCGACCCCTGGGACGCGCGCACGCTGGAATGGGCCACCTCGTCGCCGCCGCCGGATTACAACTTCGCCTTCACGCCGGTGGTTTACGACAACGACGCCTGGTGGGACATGAAGCGCCGCGGCTACAAGCGGCCGCTGACCGGCTTCAAGCCGATCCACATGCCGTCCAACACCGGCACCGGCATCATCCTCGCCGGCTTCGCGACGGTGATGGGATTCGCCCTGATCTGGTACATCTGGTGGCTTGCCGCCGTCAGCTTCATTGCGCTGCTCGCGGTCGCGATCGGCCACACCTTCAACTATCACCGCGACTTCCACATCCCGGCGGATGAGGTGGTGCGGACCGAAGATGCGCGGACGCGCGTTCTCGCCGCGGGAGCCCAGACATGAGCGTAGCAACGATTTCCACTCAGGACTCCGAGCCGGTCTTCCACGTCATCGACGAGCACGCGCATCCGGAAGGCGCCAGCACCATGCTGGGCTTCTGGATCTACCTGATGAGCGACTGCCTCATCTTCGCGATGCTGTTTGCGACCTATGGCGTGCTCGGCGGCAACTATGCCGCCGGCCCGGCGCCGAAGGACCTGTTCGACCTCAAGCTGGTCGCGCTCAACACCACGATGCTGCTGCTCTCCTCGATCACCTATGGCTTCGCCATGCTGACGATGGAGAAATCGAAGATCGGCCAGACGCAGCTCTGGCTCGCGGTCACCGGGCTGTTCGGCCTCGCCTTCCTCGGCATCGAGCTCACCGAGTTCGCCCACATGATCCATGAGGGCGCCACGCCGCAGCGCAGCGCCTTCCTGTCGTCGTTCTTCACGCTGGTCGGCACCCACGGCCTGCACGTCACCTTCGGCCTGGTCTGGCTGGTGACGCTGATGGTGCAGACCGCGCGCTTCGGCCTCACCGAAGCCAACCGGCGCCGCCTGATGTGCCTCTCGATGTTCTGGCACTTCCTCGACGTGGTCTGGATCGGCGTCTTCACCTTCGTCTACCTCCTGGGAATGCTGCGATGACAACAGAAGCCCGCACTCTCGAAGCCAATGCCGGCGGTCACGGCCATGATGACCATGGCGGCGCCGCCCACGGCTCGCTGAAGAGCTATCTGATCGGCTTCGGCCTCTCGGTCGTCCTCACCGCGGTGCCGTTCTGGCTGGTGATGACCGGCGTGATCGCCGACAAGGCAGTTACCGCGCTGATCGTGCTGGTGCTGGCGGCGGTGCAGATCGTCGTGCACATGATTTACTTCCTGCACATGAACACGCGGTCCGAGAACGGCTGGACCATGATGGCGATGATCTTCACCGTGATCATGGTGGTGATCGCGCTGACCGGATCGCTCTGGGTCATGCATCATCTCAACGTCAACATGATGCCGATCCACGACATGAGCCAGATGCCGTGACGGTGCGCTCTGCCAGACCATCGCTCGTGCTGCTCACGCTCGGCATGCTGGGCGTGGCGCTGCTGAGCGCACTCGGTATCTGGCAGGTCGAACGCAGGACCTGGAAGCTGGCGCTGATCGAGCGGGTCGAGCAGCGCATGCATGCGGCGCCGACAGCGCCGCCGCCGCCATCGTCATGGCCCGCTGTCACGGCTGCGAGCGACGAATATCGCCGCGTCACGATGCGCGGCACCTTCCGCAACGCCGACGAGACGCTGGTTCAGGCGGTCACGACAGACGGTCCCGGCTTCTGGGTGCTGACCCCGCTGCAAATGGCTGACGGAACCACGGTGCTGGTCAATCGCGGCTTCGTTCCGCCCGACCGGCGCGATCCGGCGACGCGGCGCGACGGCGAGCCGATAGGCGTCGTCAGCGTAACCGGGCTGTTGCGGATGTCGGAGCCGAAGGGCGGCTTCCTGCGCAACAATGCCCCCGCGGCAGGCCGCTGGTATTCCCGCGACGTCGCAGCGATCGCCGCCACGCACGGTTTGTCGCAGGTAGCCCCCTTCTTCATCGACGCGGATGCGACGCCAAATCCGGGCGGCACTCCCGTCGGCGGGCTCACGATCGTGCGGTTTCCGAACAACCACCTGATTTACGCGCTGACATGGTTCGCGCTGGCCTTTATGCTGGCGGGCGCGCTCCTGCGCGTCATCAGCGGCAGGGGCCGCGCCGGCGCCTCCGATCCAAGGTGGAGTTCAAGGCGCGCCGCCGTGCGCCGCCTGATCGGCGCAGCCCGCAAACTGTCTCGCGATACAGGCCCAGATGCTCGAGCGCACGTCGGATCTGCATGACGAAAGCACCGCGGCCGTGATGCCGTCCGCCGTGAGCGCGGCTGCCGGCATCCCGTTCGACCTCTCGGCGCCCGCCGACCTCGCGACCAATCGCAAGAATATGGCCCTGCTGGTCCAGTTGCGCTGGATCGCCGTGATCGGCCAGATCGTCACCATCGGCTTCGTGCAGTTCTGGATGGGCGTCGCGCTGCCGCTGCTGCCGATGGCGGCGGTGATCGCCGGTTTGGTGGCGCTCAACCTCGTCAGCCTGCTGTGGCTGCGCTACCGCGCCGACATCAACAACCGCGAGCTGCTGGTCGCGCTGGCGCTCGACGTCGCGGCGCTGACCGTCCTGCTCTATCTCGCCGGCGGCGCCACCAATCCCTTCACGTCGCTCTATCTGCTGCAGGTGACGCTTGGCGCGGTGCTGCTCGATGCGCCCTCGACCTGGTCGCTGGTGGCGCTGGTCTGCATGAACTTCGCCTGGCTGACCAGCTACTACCGGCCGCTGGAGCTGCCGCAGCAGGGCTTTGCCGAGGCCTTCAACCTCTATATCGCCGGCACCTTCATCGGACTCGTGCTCGACGCCGTGCTGCTCGTGGTGTTCATGACGCGGATCAACCGCAATCTGCGCGACCGCGACCTCCGCCTCGCGGCGCTGCGCCAGCACGCCACCGAGCAGGACCACATCGTCAGGCTCGGGTTGCTGGCCTCCGGCGCCGCGCATGAGCTCGGCACGCCGCTCGCCTCGCTCTCGGTCATCCTGGGCGACTGGCGCCGGATGCCCGCGCTCGCCTCCGATCCCGAATTGTCGCAGGACCTCGGCGAGATGGAAATCTCGGTGCAGCGCTGCAAGTCGATCGTCACGGGCATTCTGCTGTCGGCCGGCGAAGCCCGCGGCGAAGGCTCCTCGCCGACCACGGTCGCGGCATTCCTGACCGCGCTGGTGGAAGAATGGCGGACGACGCGGCCGTCGGCCACGCTGTATTTCCGCAACGCCTTCGGCACGGATCTCGCGATCGTCTCCGACGTCGCGCTCAAGCAGGCGATCTTCAACGTGCTCGACAATGCCGCCGAGGTCTCGCGCGACTGGATCGAGCTGATGGCCGAGCGCAATGCCGACAAGCTCGTGCTGTCGGTGACCGATCGCGGCCCGGGCTTCTCGCGCGAGATGCTGGCGCATGTCGGCAAGCCTTATCAGTCGACCAAGGGCAGTCCCGGCAGCGGCCTCGGCCTGTTCCTGGTCGTCAATGTGGTGCGCAAGCTCGGCGGGGTGGTGACGGCGCGCAACCGGCCGGATATCGGCGCCGCGGTCAAACTCGAGCTGCCGCTCTCGACGCTCGCGATCGGAGACCCCCTTGACGGATGAACGCCAGCTCCTGATCGTCGAGGACGATGCGGGCTTTGCCCGCACGCTGAAGCGCTCGTTCGAGCGCCGCGGTTACGGTGTCGTCGTGTCGGGCTCGCTCGACGAGGTCCGCGAGCTGCTCGAGCAGCAATCGCCCGGCTATGCCGTGGTCGACCTGAAGCTCGCCGGCGGCGCATCGGGCCTTGCCTGCGTCGAAGCACTGCACGCCCATGATCCGGACATGCTGATCGTGGTGCTGACCGGATTTGCCAGCATCGCGACCGCGGTGGAGGCGATCAAGCTCGGCGCCTGCCATTATCTGGCCAAGCCGTCGAACACCGACGACATCGAGGCCGCGTTCCAAAAGGCCGCCGGCAACGCTGCCATCGAAGTCGGCGCGCGGCCGACCTCGATCAAGACGCTGGAATGGGAGCGCATCCACCAGACCCTGATGGAGACCGATTTCAACATCTCAGAAGCCGCGCGGAGGCTCGGCATGCACCGCAGGACGCTGGCGCGCAAGCTCGAGAAGCAGCGGGTGAAGTAACGCGCTCTCGCCGCTAGAGCGGCCCCGGATTTCGCTTCGTTGCATCCGGGCTACGAACGGCCGCCGGGGCATCAAGCAGCGCTCATACCAAGCGCGCGCCGCGGCAGCAGCAGTGGCGTCAGGAGCATCAGCACACCGCTAAGCGCAACCGCCATGCGGACGCCGGCGAGGCCCGCCAACACGCCCCATAGTGCCGTCAGCACCGCGGTCGTCGCCAGGCTCGAGATCGACCAGGCCGCCAACACCCGCGCGGTGCACTTCATCTCGATCTGGCCGAGGCGGTAGGCCGCCAGCACCGGATTGAAGACGCCGGCGCAGGTGACGAGGCCGAGTTGAAGACAGAACACCACCACGATGCCGGCCGTGCCACCCGGTATGAAGGCAAGTCCGAGCGACCAGCACGCGCGCAACGCGCCAGCGGTGAGCAGGATGTTGTGCTGCCCGAACCGCGCCGCCAGCACCGGCGCCAATCGCGCGCCGATCAGGCCGCCGACACAGGGCGCTCCGAAGGCGAGGCCGTATTGCCACGGCGCGAATGCGAGATCGCGGAGCATGAGCAGCGCCAGCAGCGGTGCCGTCGCCATGATCAGGCCATTGACCAATACGGTATTGAGGAACAGCGACCGCAGGACTGAATGTGCCAGGATGTATCGCCATCCCGCGAGCAGATCGACGATGCTGTAGGGCGGCGCTACGCGCCGTGCGGGCTCCGGCTCCGTCCCGCCGATCGAACGTATCCCGGCCGCCGACAACAGAAAGCTGACGGCATCGGCGATCACGGTGACGACCGGACCGAACAGGCCGATCGCGACGCCCCCGAGCGGCGGGCCGATAGCGGTCGCCATCCACATGGTGGATTCGAGCCGGGCGTTGGCGAGCACCAGATCCTCGCGCCTGACCAGGCTCTTCAGGCAGGCGCCGCTTGCCGCGCGGAACGCGATGTCTGCGGCCGCTGCGATCACCGACACGACGACGAGCTGAATAAAGCTGAGTTGGCCGAGGGCGAATGCGACCGGGACGCTCATCATCGCGGCAAAGCGGATCAGGTCCATTGCGATCATCACCGGCCGCTTGCGGCGGAATTCAACCCACGGACCAAGCGGCACCGCCAGCACGGCGCCAGCCAGCATCCCGACCGCAGCCAGCGCCGAGACCGCCTCCGGCCCGACATGCAGCACGAGGATCGCGATCAGCGGGAAGGCATCGAAGGCCAGCCGCGTGCCGAGTGACGAGACCGCGAACGCGGCCCACAGCCTGTCGAACCCGCGCCCCAGCGATTGTCCCGCAAGCATGCCGCGCCCCTTGCCGGCCGCGACCTGATGGCGCCGGAGCGCCGTAAGAGGTCATGAGTCGCGGCGATCCGCCAAGCGGCAATTGCAACAGGGGCGATATGCGATGCTACGCGGCTCCGCCGCATACTTCGACCGCCTCTCCCCTTGTGGGAGAGGCCGGACTGCATGCAGCGCAGCGGAATGCGGTCCGGGTGAGGGGTCACGGTCTATCGAGGGACTGCCGTCGATGGATAGACATCACCCCTCACCCGGACTGCATCTGGCGATGCAATCCGACCTCTCCCACAAGGGGAGAGGTGGAGCGTGCGGAACGACGGACTTCACTCCAAAGCAAAAAGCCCGGTCCTGCGACCGGGCTTTTGTTTTCAATCCGTCGAACCCTTTCAGGCGGCTTCGTCTTCGACGGCGGTATCGTCGCCATCGGTATCGGCATCCTCACCGTCGGCATCGCCCTCGCCTTCACCCTCGGCTTCCGCCTTGGCGCCGCGGCGCGGGCTCTTGGCGAGCTGGCCTTCGATCTCCTTGATCGCCTCGGTCTCGGTCGAGTGCTGCACGACAGCGATTTCGCGCGACAGACGGTCGAGCGCCGCTTCATAGAGCTGACGTTCGGAGTAGGACTGCTCGGGCTGCGATTCCGAACGATAGAGATCGCGGACCACCTCGGCGATCGCGACGATGTCGCCCGAATTGATCTTCGCTTCGTATTCCTGGGCGCGGCGCGACCACATGGTGCGCTTGACGCGGGCGCGGCCCTTCAGCGTCTCCAGCGCCTTCTTGACCAGCGCCGGCTCCGACAGCTTGCGCATGCCGACATTGGCGACCTTCGCCGTCGGGACGCGCAGCGTCATCTTGTCCTTCATGAAATTGATCACGAACAGCTCGAGCTTGGCGCCCGCGATCTCCTGCTCCTCGATCGCCAGGATCTGGCCGACGCCGTGAGCGGGATAAACGACGAATTCGTTGGCCTTGAAGCCCTGGCGCTGGGTCACGACCTTCTTCGGTTCCTCGACGCGCGGCGCGGCGGCCGGCTTGGCGGCAACCTTCGGAGCAGCGGCGGGGGCGGCAGCCTTCGGGGCGGCCGGCTTCGGCGCGACAGCAGCAGTCTTGGGGGCGACCTTCGCAGCAGCGGGCTTCGCAGCTGCCGCTTTCGCGGCAGTCTTGGCAGTCTTTTCTGGCATCACGCTTCTTTTGTTCTTTGAGGACTTTGCAGCCGCCGCCTTCTTGGCCCCCTTCACGGGCGCCTTGGCACGGCCCTTGGTTGCGCTGCGAGCAACGACAGCGGCTTTCTTCGTCGTCTTTGAAGCACTCTTTTTACGCGTTTTCTGTGACACAGCCTGCGCGCGGAAACTGCCACGCCCCTGTTCGATGTTTGCGGGAACCTCGACGCCACAAGGTACGCATGGCAGGGGGTTCTTGGCCTGTAATGGTGCAGATATAGCACATTTTCCGCAAAAATCAATGGTTTACGCCCGATTCCGGGCATAACAGGGCATCCTCAGGTCATATGTCCGTCATTAGGGTTAAATCGGCGGCCGGACGAAGGCCGCCGCGGGTCCAGTCTCGCCCCTATCGGGGTAATCCGACGGCTGTTGGCAAACGCCAACGAATCAGTCGCCGCTGCCCGGATTCGGAGAAAAATATTTCTCGAACTTGCCTTCCTTGCCTTCCCACTCCTTGGCGTCCTCGGGCGAGTCCTTCTTCTGGGTGATATTCGGCCAGCTCTTGGCGTACTCGGTGTTGACCTCGAGCCACTTCTCCAGCCCCGGCTCGGTATCCGGCTTGATGGCGTCAGCCGGGCATTCCGGCTCGCACACGCCGCAATCGATGCATTCGTCAGGATGGATGACCAGCATGTTCTCGCCCTCGTAGAAGCAATCGACGGGGCAGACCTCGACGCAGTCGGTATATTTGCACTTGATGCAGGCTTCAGTGACGACGTAGGTCATCCAAAACTCCGGAACGATCGATTTTTCTGGGGTTGCGTAGCGCAGGAATACCGGGGCCGCAAGGGAAGCGGGCTCTGAAAAACGCCAGTATTCTCACGCCCCTGCCACCGATTTTATTGGGAGCATGATCCCCGGGCAAACGCTATGCGCTTGTCGCGAGGAAAACCGGACCGCACTTTTCCGGATCATGCTCAATTGAGATAGCAAGCGCTAGATAACTATTCCTTGCCGGCGTGCAAATTGCCGGCCTGCAAATCCTCATACAGCACGCGCGCCGCGCTGGCATCGCCGCGCCGCTCGGCGAAGCCCGTCACCTTCAGCACGCGGACGCTATTGTCGAGCGCGACGGTGATGACGTCGCCCGCCTTCACCGCATGGCCCGGCGATTTCTCGCGCGTGCCGTTGATGCGGACATGACCTGATGCGACGAGTTCAGCCGCGCTGGTGCGGGCCTTCACCACCCGTGCGTGCCACAGCCATTTGTCGAGGCGCTGCCGATCCAAGCTTCAGACCAAGAACTAGACCAAGGGTTGGATTATTCCTTCCGGCCGGCGAGCTGCTCTTTCAGGGCAGCGAGCTTGGCGAATGGCGAGTTCGGATCGATCGGACGGTCGCGCTCGCGCGGCGCGCTCGACGCGTAGGGCCGATGCGACGGGCCGCCTTCACGCTTATCACGGCCGCCCTTGCCGAAATCACGGCCGCCGCGGTCACGATCACCGCCCTTGCGGTCGCCACCGCCCTTGCGATCACCACCAGCGAACTTGTTGTCGCGGCGACGCTCATTGTCGCGATCGCGGCCCTTACCCTCGAAGCCCTTGCCCTCGAAACGCTCGCGGCGCTGGCCCCTGTCCTCGCGCGGCGCGCCATCGGCCGGCGCGGCAGCGGCCGGCGCAGAACCGTC
>DASVOL010000305.1:0-9076 GCA_036383375.1 Bradyrhizobium sp.
CCCTGGTCCCCCCTGAGAAACCACGAGGCACAAACAGAACGCGTCATACGGCGGCACAATCGCCGCAGATTATCACTACCCTCGATTCTCGAGTGTTAATGCTGGCGCAACTCAACAGGGAAAAACGCGGCAAAATAAGGCATAAAGCGTGTGGAACCCGCGGGAACCCGCCGTTTTGCAGGCATTTGCTGAGGGGCCGAGACCCCCATTTGACCGGTCCCGGCGCGGATATATCCTCGTCGACACGTGCAGCAGGGGCGCTCTCATGTCAGATCTGTTGTTTCAGGCCGGTGCGTCGTGACGGCTCGGCTCAAAACCATCCTGGATGGCGGCCGCTACTTCGAGGGCCCGCGCTGGCATCGCGGGCGGCTCTGGTTCGTCGACTGCATCGCGCGGACGCTGCTCAGCATCAGCCCGTCAGGCGACCGTCAGGAGCATGCGGTGGTGAACGACCACACGCCGTGCGGTCTCGGCGTGCTGCCTGACGGCGACATTGTCGTGCTGACGATGTTCAAAAAGCGGCTGCTGCGGTTCTCCGGCGGCGCGCTGTCGCTGTATGCCGATCTCTCCGGGATCGCGACCGGCACGATCGACGACATGATCGTCGACGGGCGGGGGCGTGCCTATGTCGGCGATCTCGGCTTCAATCTGCCGCCGCCGGAGGGCCGCGGCGCCGTCGGCCGCATTATCCTGGTGATGCCCGACGGCAGCGCCCGCGTCGTTGCTGATGGCTTGCGCTTTCCCAACGGCATTGCCGTTTCCTCCGACCATCGTCGGCTCGTCGTCGCGGAGATGGATGGTGCCGGTCTCGCCGATTACGACATCGCGCCGGACGGCGGCCTCGGCCTTCGCGGGCGGTTCGGTCGCGTCAACGATCCCGACGGCATCTGCCTCGATGGCGACGGCGCAGTCTGGGTCGCGTCGTTCACCGAAGACGCGTTTGTCCGGATCGATCGCAATGGTGTGGAGCGGGCGCGCATCGATGTCCCCGGCCGCCGCGCGCTCGCCTGTGCATTCGGCAGCGCGGACCGCAGGACGCTGTTCTGCCTTAGCGCGGAGACGTCCTACGAGGAACTGCGAAAGGGCAAATCGGTGTCGCGGATCGACGTGGTCGAGGTCGAGACACCGGGCGAGGGCTATCCCTAGCCGGGGCGAGGCTGCTTCTTCTTTTGCTTCTCTTTCTTCTTCAGGATCTCGGCCTGGCTCCTGAAGGCGCGGGCAAGTGAGCGCATCTGATCGGCGACGATTGCGTCGGCGGTCGCCGATGCGATCCGTTCCGCGGTCTGCGCCTGCTTGCGAATTGCCTTGGCCATTTTCATGAAGGAACCAATTGCGCCGCGGCGTCCTGGTTCCCGCGCGGACGAGCGCATCCTGGGTCTTGAGTTCTGTTCCCGTTTCGTTCATGATAACGCATACGGGAGAGTGCCGCAATGGACGCCGAGCGAGACCGCGAAATCATCAGGCTGTGGAATGAGCTCCGCCGGCTGCAGCGCGAGGGACGTCCGACGGCGTTGATGGTCCGCCGGATCGAGCAAGCCCTGGCAGCGCGGGAGCAGGAGGCGGTCTGACCGCATCCAGCTCGCGCAAGACGCGTTAGCGCCCGCCGTCCGGCCCCATCACCAGATTCGGCAGCCAGGTCGAGATCTCCGGGAAGAAGCAGAGCATCAGCACGGCGAACATCATCAGCAGCACGAACGGCAACGTGCCCCAGATCACCTCGCTCAGGGGGATGTCGGGCGCGACGTTGCGGATGACGAAGATGTTGAGGCCGACCGGCGGGTGGATCAGGCCCATCTCCATCACGATGGTCATGACGACGCCGAACCAGATGATGTCGAACTCGGCGGCACGGAGCGGCGGCAGGATGATCGGCGCGGTCATCAGGATGATCGAGACCGGCGGCAGGAAGAAGCCGAGCACGATCACCATCACGAGGATCGCAAACAACAGCTCCCAGCGCGGCAGGTGCATCGCAACGATCGCCTCCGCTGCCGACTGCGAGATGTGCAGATAGCTCATCACATAGGAATAGAGCAGCGACATGCCGATGATCAGCATCAGCATGGTCGACTCGCGGATGGTCGATTTCAGGATCGGCGACAGGTCGCTCGGTTTCCACACGCTGTAGATCACCGCGATCAGCCCGAGCGCCAAAAGGCCGCCGAGGCCTGCGGTTTCCGACGGCGTCGCGTAGCCGCCATAGAGCGCGATCATCACGCCGGTCAGCAGCAGCACGAACGGGATCACGCGCGGCAGCGCGCTGAAACGCTCGGCCATGGTGAACTCGTCGCGTTGCAGGATCGCCGCGTCCTTGCCGGTCGCGTCATAGGCGGCTTTGGCCATCGCGTATTCCTTGCGGAAGCGGAACACGGCGTAGAGGCCGAACAGCGACACCAGCAGCAGTCCGGGACCGATGCCGGCGAGGAACAACCGCCCCAGCGATTTCTCGGCCGCGACCGCGAACAAGATCATCGTAATCGAGGGCGGCAGCAGGATGCCGAGCGTGCCGCCGGCGGCGATGATCCCCGCGGCAAAGCCGCCGGAATAGCCGCGCTTGCGCATCTCCGGAATGCCGGCCGAGCCGATTGCCGAGCAGGTCGCCGGCGAGGAGCCGGCCATTGCCGCGAACAGGGCGCAAGCGAACACGTTGGCGACGCCGAGGCCGCCGGGCACGCGGTGCAGCCAGGCATGCAGCGCCGAGTAGAGGTCCTGGCCGGCGCGCGATTTGCCGATCGCCGCGCCCTTCAGGATGAACAGCGGGATCGACAGCAGCGTGATCGAGGCCATCTCTTCGTAGACGTTCTGCGTCACCGTATCGAGCGAGGCCGCCGGCATGTAGATCGCCATGAACACCACGGCGACCGCCCCGAGCGCGAACGCGATCGGCATGCCGGAGAACATCGCAAACAGGGTGGCAAGCCCGTAGGAGATGCCAATGCCAAAGACAGTCATCGGCGCGCGCCACCGGTCAGCGGAATGAGGATTTGCAGCAGGAGCTGCACGCAGAGCAGCGTCATGCCGAGTGCCATCAGCCCGTAGGGGATGGCGAGCGGCGGCGACCACATCGAGTTGGACACCTGGCCGTCGGCATAGGCCTCGTGCGCCAGGGTCCAGGACTTCCAGGCGAAGAAGGTGCAGAACGCAAAGCTCGCGACATCGACCAGCCACAGCCTGATGCTGTTGGCGCGGGCCGAGAGCAGGCCGACGAACGCCTCGATGCTGACATGACCGCGCTGGCTCTGCACATAGGCTGAAGTCATGAAGGTGGCGCCGACCAGCAGGAACACGGCGGCCTCGTCCTGCCAGTAGTTCGGGCTGTGGAACAAAGCGCGGCCGAGCACGCTGTAGCTCAGGATCGCGCAGGCCGCGATCAGAGCGAGCGCCGCGAACACCACGATGATGTTGTTGCAGACGGACAGCGCCCGCCCGAGCAGCGCCACGGGTGTATTGCCCGTGGCCATGCTTGGGGTTTCGGCCTGATCCGCGACCGGACCATGCATCATGCGGCGACGTCGCTTGCGAGCTTCAGCAGGTTGGCTGATGTCGCCGTCTTGGCGCCGTAGTCCTTCCAGGCGGTGTCGCGCGCGATGTCGCGCCACTTGCCGACGATCGCGGCATCGAGCGCGCTGACCTTGGCGCCGGCCTTCTCATAGACCTTGGCGACTTCGGCATCGTCGTCCTGCGCACCCTTGCGGCCGAACGCCTCGAGCTCGGCGCCGACGGCGAGGATGATGTCCTGCTGGTTCTTCGGCAGCTTGTCGAAAATAGCCTTCGACATCATCAGCGGCTCCAGCATGAACCAGTAGGAGGCGCCGGCGCCCGAGGTCAGCGACTTCGCGACTTCCTCGAGGCGGAACGAGATCAGGCTGGTGGAGGAGGTGATGCCGGCGTCACAGGCGCCGGTCTGCATCGCGGCGTAGATCTCATTGGACGGCACCGACAGCACGGCGGCGCCGGCGGTCTGCAGCACCATGTCCATCTCGCGCGAGCCGCCGCGTACCTTGAGGCCCTTGGCGTCTTCGGGCGCCACGATCGCCTTGGAGCGGCTGGCGACGCCGCCGGCCTGCCAGACCCAGGAGATCAGCAGAATGCCCTTGTCGGCGAGGAAGTCGCTCAGCGCCTTGCCGACGGGCTCCTTCTTCCAGCGCAGGCCCTGGTCATAGGTCGTGACCAGGCCCGGCATCAGGCCGATATTGGTCTCCGGCAACTCGCCGCCGGCATAGGGCATCGGATAGAGGCTGAGATCGAGTGCGCCCTTGCGCATCGCCGAGAACTGCGCGTTGGTCTTGATCAGCGAGGAATTCGGATAGACCTCGGCGATGAGGTCACCGCCCGAGCGCTTGGCGACCTCGGCCGCGAACATCCGGCACAGCCTGTCGCGGAAATCGCCCTTGTCGATGGTGCCGCCGGGGAACTGATGCGAGATCTTCAGCGTGGTCGCGGCATGCGCGGTCCCGATGCCCATCCGCAAGACGGCGGGTGCGGCGAGGGCGGAAGCGAGGACGTGGCGGCGTGTGAGCATGGTTGTTCCCCTGAAGAGCTTCTTGAGTGGCTGTTAGACCGGCGCGGAGCTTGAGCTTAGCCGGTCTTCGCCTGAAACTTCTCTAGTCTGATAGTTCGAGGCGCCCTGATAGTGCGGGCCGACGGGCGGTCGCAAGTCGTGTCATTCAAGTCTAGTCGTTCAAGTCTTGCCGTTGCTGCGGCGCACACTGCACCGGCGCAGCGTCGTCGTTCGGCCCTCGCGCGATGAGCGACGCGCGTACGCGCAGGTGTGCTTCAAGAATTCGTTATTGGAGGTAACAACCGGCCGCGCAAGTGCGTCGAGGAGGGAGCGGCAAGTCGTCGCGCTCACATTTGACCACACAAGGGATCATCATCATGACCACCAAGACCCGCCTCGGCCTTTCCGCCGCGCTGCTCTCGTTCAGCCTGGCGCTGGCGCCAGCCGCCTTCGCCCAGGACAAGATGGGCAAGGACGACGCGATGAAGAAGGAAGGCACAATGTCCAAGGATGCCATGAAGAAGGACGATGGCATGATGAAGAAGGACGACGCCATGAAGAAGGACGGCGGCGCGATGATGAAGAAAGACGACGGCATGAAGAAGAACTGACCGCCGTCACCGCTCATCGTTCACAGGCCCGCCGGCGTGGCGGGCCTGACTGCGCCTCAGCGCTTCTTCTTGCCGCGCTCCTTGCGCGCCGCGTAGCGGGCGTCGCGCTTGGCCTTTTGCTCGGCCTCGAGCGCAGCCAGCCTTTCGGTTTCCTCTTCCTTCTCCCGCGCGATCCGGGCGGCCTCGGCTGCGGCCTCCTCTTCCTCGCGGCGCTTCCGCTCTGCCTTCTCGATTTCGCGCGCTTCCTTGGCCTTGGCGCGGCGTTCGGCGATCGCCGCGCGCTCCTCGGCCCGTGCCTTCACGGTCGGATCGTCGGCGCCCGGCTGGGTACGAAACTTGTTGAGGAGGTTTTGCCGCGCCTGCAGGGCCGCTTTCTGGCGGTCGGCAAAACCCGGTTCCTTGAAGCCACTCATAGAGGAAGCCTGCTGCTTTCTGTTCGTTGATGGATATGGATGGGGTTCGGTTCGGCGTTCAATAAGTGAATGGCGGCGAAAAGGCCAGTGGCGAACGTGAGGTTGTGGAGCAAGGGAGATATGAGCGGACAGCAAACGGCCGACGGCCGTGTTGCGCCCGGTTTACCGCCGGCGTGGTGAGTGGTTGGTCACCGACACGCCTAGCCGCGCTGGAACTGCTCCCGCCGGCCGTTGCCGAGCACCTTGGCGACCGTCTCGGCGGTCATCGCACTCCGGTCCGAGGCGCGCTGGGCTTCCAGCCTGTCGCGCGCCTTTTCGGTGATCAGGAGGCTGATCAGCCGCAGTCGGCTGGTCTCGTCGACAGCTTCCGAGAGCAGCTGCCTGTAACGCTGATAATCGTAATTCGCTTCGTGTTCGCTCACCGGCACGCCCCGCACACGCGCTCCACTTCAGCGAGTAGTTTTTCGCGAGTCGCGCGACCCCGCAACGGAATTGCAGGGTCGATCGCTGCCGGCGCGCATTTCGTCGTGCGAGTGTTGCAGAATTGATCGCACGCAACCGTGCAAAGCGTCATGATGCGGGCGATGGCAGAAGGGAACCGAAGCGGCCATGAGCGAATCCGAAGACGGAGGCAATCGCCGCGGGGCGCTGATCGGACTGCTGGTCGCGGTGGTTATGCTCGCGGTCGGTCTCTGGCTTGCGCATGACCTGACGGCGGCGAGCAAGATGCAGGACTGCCTGATGTCGGGCCGGACCAACTGTAATGTGATCGAGCCAACGCGCTGATCCTGCCTTGCGGCAGTGCAATATCGCTCCCACATCAAGCCCAAAGATTCGGGCTGAACTGTTTGGTCCCGGTAGTGATTTCGGTCACACGCGGACAGGCGGGCTGCCTCGACTCCCAGAGATCGGCGAGAACCAAGGCCATGATGTCCAAGCTGTGGTCCGGAACGGGCGCGGCACTGGCTGCCGCAGCCGCGGCGGGTGCCGTTTTGGTAGCGTATCTATCCCTGACGCTGGCGTCGCCCGAGCCGGTGTCCAGCGTTGCGCTCGGGCCGGCGTGGCAATGCAGCCGGGTGGCTTTCGTGCTGACCACCTGCACGCGGGCGGGCGAGGATGAGCAAGAGGCCAAGGCTGAGCGCGAGGTCAAGGCTGAGCGCGAGGTCAAGACCGAGGGCGAGGTCAAGGCGATCCCGGTGCGCGCCAAGGACGATTGTCCGCCGGAACCCTAGATTTCTTGCTTGTGAGGTGTCGTCTTCACGCTGACGGCGGCTCGCTTCGCGCGAGAGCGCTCCGGCCGGGCTGAGGCCGCGGCCGCATTTCTAATTATTTCTTGGTGGCGCTACGGGGCTTGATGGAGAGGCCAAGGCGCATCGCCATCTTCTTGATTCGCTCCGGCGAACGGCCGGTCGCCTTCACGACCTCCTCTAGCGACTTGGAGGAGCGCGCCAATTCCATCAGTCGTCGGTCCTCCTTGAACGACCACCGCGGCTTTCGGGCCATCTTGTTGGTATCCTTGTGCATTGCTGGGCAACAAAGCCGCCAGGCGGGGACGCCTGACGGCCTTGCCGGTGTGGGCCCGGACCTTGGGGAAATGTCCGGTGGATAAGCAATACTGCTTCCCGGTAAGGTCGCAATTGAAACCGGAATTTAACCTAACCTATCAAGGTTACTTGCAGGGTTTACTTCGATAGAGCGTGGCAGGAGGCCTTATGCGCAAGGTCGCCATTTTGAGTGCCGCAGCATTTCTACTGTCCGGTTGCTGGTCCGACCCGGAGGTCACGGGATCGACCAACAGCTGCGCGGCCAATCTTTATAGCCAGTATAATCCCAAGGTCATGGATCAGTGCGTCAACGCCTGCATCAAGTGTGACCACGGCAACGTCACGACCTGCACGACCTCCTGTACGCTGAAGGGCGCGCGGTAATCGATCCGCACATTCACCGACGCGAGCAGGGCGAGGCGGTCGTATGCTCGCTCGCGTGGACCGCGTGGCATCGCGATATTGGCGCGCCTTGCGCGGCGTCATGAACGCCGTTATCGCGTCTGGTCGACGGCGCGGTCGCCGAGCCGGAAACCAAGAGCGTGGAACAGAGCGCGATGAGCGGGCCTTCCTATGTCGCGGTCGATTGGGGCACCAGCAGCTTCCGGCTCTGGCTGATGGGCGCCGGCGGCGAGGTGTTCGGCGAACGCCGCAGCGACGAGGGCATGACAGCGGCCGCCAGGACCGGCTTTGCGCCGGTGCTGCAATCGCATCTCGACGCGCTGGGTGCGGCGGCCAGCCTGCCGGTCGTGGTCTGCGGCATGGCCGGCGCGCGGCAGGGCTGGGTCGAGGCCGGCTATGTCGACACACCGGCGCATCTCTCCGAGATACTCAAAGGCGCCGTCGTGGTCAGCGGGCAGCCGCGCGATATTCGAATCCTGCCCGGGATTGCGCAGCGCGATCCTGCGGCCCCTGATGTGATGCGTGGCGAGGAAACCCAGTTGCTCGGCGCGCTCGGCCTGGATGCGCCGGGTGAGGCTCTCGTTTGCATGCCGGGAACCCATTCCAAATGGGTGCGCCTGCGCGGTGGAATGGTCGAACGCTTTGCGACCTTCATGACCGGCGAGTTGTTCAGTGTGGTGGCGCGCGACACCATTCTGTCGCACGCCGTTGCCGGCGCGGACGAGGCAGTTGATGCGGATGCGTTTCGTCTGTCCGTAGCCGAGGCGTTCGCCGTGCCGGCGCTATCGGCCAATCTGCTGTTTCGGGTGCGATCCCGGCAGCTGCTGTTCGGCGGCAGCGCGCAGGCGGGGCGTGAGACGATCTCAGGCACCTTGATCGGTGCCGAGTTGGCGGCCGGCCTTGCAGAGCGAGAGCGAGCAACGCCGGTGACGCTGATTGCGTCGGGCCGCCTGCAACGGCTCTATCAGATCGCGCTCGAAGGCCTTTCGATTCCGCTCAACGTGATGGATGCGGAGGAGGCGGTTCGCCGTGGTCTCGCCGGCGCCGCGGCGGCGATCTGGAACAATTGAGGGATCAACGCATGAGCATTCCGTTTCCTCCGATGAAGCGTCCGCTGGTCGCGATCCTGCGCGGCATCAAGCCGGACGAGGCCCTGGGCATCGTGAGCGTGCTGCTCGAGGCCGGTATGACCGCGATCGAAATTCCGCTGAACTCGCCCGAGCCGTTCCGTTCGATCGAGATCGCGGCGAAGCGGGCGCCTGCCGACGTTCTGATCGGCGCCGGCACGGTGCTGACCCCGGCAGACGTCGATCGTCTCCATGATGTCGGCGGGCGCCTGATGGTGTCGCCGAACGTCGATGTCGACGTGCTGGCGCGCGCCCGGCACCACGCGATGATTACGATGCCCGGGGTGTTCTCGCCGACGGAAGCGCTGCTCGCCGCACGCGCGGGCGCATCGAGCCTGAAATTCTTTCCGGCGAGCGTGCTCGGCGCGTCCGGCATCTCGGCAATCCGCGCCGTGCTGCCGCCGGACGTGATGCTCGCCGCCGTCGGCGGCGTCTCGGACCAGAATTTCGCGGAGTATGTGAAGGCGGGCATTCGCGC
>DASVOL010000306.1:0-1830 GCA_036383375.1 Bradyrhizobium sp.
CATGACCTATGCCGGCGCGCTGCCGGTGGTGAAGGTCGGCCGCATCGCCGGGCAGTTCGCCAAGCCGCGCTCGTCGCCGACCGAGAAGCAGGGCGATGTCGAGCTGCCGAGCTACCGCGGCGACATCGTCAACGACATCGCTTTCACGCCGGAGGCGCGAATTCCCGATCCGCAGCGCCAGCTGATGGCCTATCGCCAGTCCGCCGCGACGCTGAACCTGCTGCGCGCCTTCGCGACCGGCGGCTTCGCCAATCTCGGCAGCGTGCATCAATGGATGCTCGGCTTCCTGAAGGACTCGCCGCAGTCCCGCCGCTACAAGGAGCTGGCCGACCGCATCTCGGACGCGCGGAACTTCATGCGCGCCTGCGGCCTCGATCTCGAGAGCCATCCGGAGCTGCGCGCCACCGATTTCTACACCAGCCACGAGGCGCTCTTGCTCGGCTACGAGCAGGCGATGACGCGGGTGGATTCCACCACCGGCGACTGGTACGCGACCTCGGGCCACATGATCTGGATCGGCGATCGCACCCGCCAGCTCGATCACGGCCATGTCGAATATTTCCGCGGCATCAAGAACCCGATCGGCCTGAAATGCGGTCCGTCGCTGAAGCCGGACGAGCTGTTGAAGCTGATCGACGTGCTCAACCCCGACAACGAGCCGGGACGCCTGACGCTGATCAACCGCTTCGGCGCCGACAAGGTCGGCGACCATCTGCCCGGCCTGATCCGCGCCGTGCAGCGGGAAGGGCGCAAGGTGGTGTGGTCGTGCGATCCGATGCACGGCAACACCATCACCTCGACCTCGGGCTACAAGACGCGGCCGTTCGACCGCGTGCTGTCGGAAGTGAAGGCGTTCTTCCAGATCCATGCTGCCGAAGGCACCCATGCCGGCGGCGTGCACCTGGAGATGACCGGGCAGGACGTCACCGAGTGCATCGGCGGCGCCCGCGCCATCACCGACGAGGATCTCAACGACCGTTATCACACGGTCTGCGATCCCCGCCTCAACGCCGAACAGTCGATCGACATGGCCTTTCTGATCGCCGAGCTGCTGAAGCAGGAGCGCGCAGGCAAGGTCAAACCGATGCCGGCCGCTGCTGGAATGTGAGTTGGGGGCAGGTGACTTGAGGGCAGTGACTTGCTGAGGTTCTGGCGAGCCACCATCAACTCGCGCAACGGGCTGGCGTTTGCCATTCGCTCGGAGCAGGCGATTCGCGAGGAAGTCGTCGCGCTGGTGCTGTCGGTGCCGCTGGCCTGGCTGGTCGGCGCCACCGTGATGCGCCGGGTCGAACTGGTCGCGACTGTGGTGCTGGTGCTCGTCATCGAGCTGCTCAACACCGCGATCGAGAAGCTCGCCGATCGCCTGACCATGGATCACGATCCGCAGATCGGCCGGGTCAAGGACATGGGCTCGGCTGCCGTCGGCGTCGCGCTGGCGATGGCCGGGCTGTTCTGGCTGTTCGCTCTCGCCGAACGCCTGGGTGCGTTCTCATCGTGAATATCAACAGTCCGATCAAGCTTGCGGTGATCGGACGTGGACTGATCGGGGCGGCGGCCGCGCGCCACCTGAGCAAGATGGGCCATGACGTCGCTCTGATCGGGCCCGATGAGCCGGCTGATTTTTCGCGCCACGACGGCGTGTTCGGCAGCCATTATGATGAGGGCCGCATCACGCGGGTTTACGATCCACAGCCGTTCTGGCGGCAGATGAACCGCGCGGCGATCGCGCGCTACGGCGAGATTGCCGCGGAAAGCGGTGTCGACTTCTACCGCGAAGCCGGTGCGCTTCACATCGGCCGTCGCGAGACCACCGATGTCGCCTCGGTCGGC
>DASVOL010000307.1:0-2487 GCA_036383375.1 Bradyrhizobium sp.
GGCCTCGGCTACATCAACAGCGACGTCACGATCTATCTGCACCGTTTGCCGGTGAGCAACTGGATCGGCTTCGAGGTCGTCAACCACCACGCCACCGACGGCATCGCGATCGGCGAGTGCTGGCTCTATGACGAGCAGGGCCCGATCGGCACGTCGACCGTGGCAGCGCTGGCCCAGCGCAAGCCGATGAGCAATCCGCCGCCGCCATGATCGTCATTCCGGGGCGCGCGAAGCGCGAACCCGGAATCCATCGGGCCGCAGGCGCTGACGGATAAATGGATCCGGGCTCATCGCGGCGCGAATGCCCCGAATGACGATGGAGAGACTGCGGCTTAGCTCAAGCCAAATGCCGCTGCATCTCCGGCCGCGCCCGCAGCGCGGCGCCCTGCTTGCCGACGATCTTGGCGATCCGCTCCGGCGCGAAGTTGAGGTCGACGAAGGCCGGCGCGGTGTTGGCGACCTCGTGGTACTCCGTGATCTTGCCGTCGCGCAGCCGCATGATCGCGACGCCCTCGAACAACGCACGCGCCCCCTTTGCCTCCGGCAGGGTCGAGCGGTAGCTGAACGTGTAGCGCGCGTAGAGCGTCGCGCCGTCGCTGACCGGATCGTGCATCACCCAGCGGAAATCGGTCGCGGTCCGGTAGAACCAGTCGTCGATCATCTCGGTGATTTTGGCGTGGCCCGCGAACGCGCCATAGAACACGTCGTGATAGACGCCATCCTCGGTGAAGAGGCTTGCGAAGGCCTTGCCGTCGCGCTGTTCGACCGCGTCGCAGAATGCGCGCAGCATCGTTGTGGTGTCCATGATGTCTCTCCCCGGTGCTTGTGGCCATCCTTCGAGGCTCGCTTCGCTCGCACCTCAGGATGACGTCTTTATCCGTAGCCGTCACCCTGAGGTGCGCGCGCTTGCGCGCCTCGAAGGGCGGCGGCGTGGCTAAATCTCCGCCACCGCGGCGATGATCCGCGCGATGTCCTGCGGACGCGACAGCCGGTGATCGCCGTCCTGGATCATAGTCAGCACCACGTCTTCAGCCGGCAGCCGATGCACCAGCGCAAACGCGTGCTTCCACGGCACGTCGGGATCCTGCGCGCCCTGCAGGATGCGCACCGGGCAGCCGACGTCGATCTTGCTGCCGAGCAGCAAGTGGTTGCGGCCTTCCTCGATCAGATTGCGGGTGATCGGATAGGGCGAGCCGTCGCCATATTCGGATGGCCTGAGCCAGGCGCCCTTGGTCTCGATCTCGGCGCGGATCTCCGGCGAAAAAACCTTCCACATCAATTCCTCGGTGAAGTCGGGCGCCGGCGCGATCAGCACGAGGCCTGCGAGCTGCGCCTTCGCGTTGCCGCGACGCATGATCTCGCGCGCCAACAACAACGCCATCCAGCCGCCCATCGAGGACCCGATCAGGACCTGCGGCCCGCTGCAGAACTGCGAGAACACCGCAAAGCTCTCCTCGAGCCAGCGGCCGATCGTGCCATCGGCGAACTCGCCGCTGGACTCGCCGTGGCCAGAATAGTCGAACCTGACGCAGCTGCGGCCATGCTCAGCCGCCCATGCATCGAGCGCGATCGCCTTGGTGCCGGTCATGTCGGACTTGAAGCCACCGAGCCAGACTAGGCCCGGCGCACCACTTGTGCTGCCCGGCGCGCCACTTGCGCTGCCAGGGCCACCCCCAGCCCGGGCGCGCACCGCGATCCGGCGCGCCCCGCTGCCCTCGCCGACCTCGATGAAGGCGGGTTCCTGCTCGGATGCGGTGGTTTGGCTCATGGTGCGGTCACTCGCGTGTCAGAGATCTGGTTTTCAATCGGCGCGCGGCAGCGGTCAACGGCAGCAGGGCTGCCTTGCAGAGCAGGCGTGCCCGCTATATGTGCCGGGCGTGGCCAAAATGCCTCGCAATTGACGGTTTTGCCGCGTAAAAGAGCGAGTTCGCTTGCCCGTCGCAGCGTCTTGCTTCAAAATATCCGCCTTCCCTTTCACAACTTTGGAGAGTTACCCATTCGCCGTCCCAATAGAGCCCCGCCCACAGTCGCAAAAGACGGGCCGCGCACCAATGATGAGATTCGCAACGCGCAGATCCAGCTGATCGATGCCGATGGTGTCAACCAGGGCACCGTCGAAACCATGGTGGCCATCAAGTTGGCCATGGAAGCCGGCATGGACCTCGTCGAGATTTCGCCGAATGTCAGTCCTCCGGTCTGCAAGATCATGGACTACGGCAAGTACAAATATTCCGCGCAGAAGAAGGCCGCCGAAGCTCGCAAGAAGCAGAAGGTCGTCGAGATCAAGGAGATCAAGCTCCGCCCGATGATCGACGATCACGACTACGACGTGAAGATGCGCGCGATGCAGCGCTTCTTCGAGGAAGGCGACAAGGTCAAGATCACCTTGCGCTACCGCGGTCGTGAGATGGCGCACCAGGAGATCGGCACCAAGCTGCTGGACAAGGTGAAGGCCGACGTTGCCGAGTTCGCCAAGGTCGAGCAGGA
>DASVOL010000308.1:0-14658 GCA_036383375.1 Bradyrhizobium sp.
ATTTTCGATACGCTGCGCACCACGATGCCCTGCATCGTGCTCGACGTACCGCATCAATGGTCCGGCTGGACCAAGCGCGCGCTGATCGCGGCCGACGACATCCTGATCGTGGCGGCGCCCGACCTCGCCAATCTGCGCAACGCCAAGAACATGTTCGACCTCCTGAAGGCATCGCGGCCGAACGACCGCGCGCCGCTGTACTGCCTGAACCAGGTCGGCGTGCCGAAGCGGCCGGAGATCGCAGCGAGCGAATTCGCCAAAGCGATCGAAAGCCAGCCGATCGCCGCCATCCCGTTCGATCCGCAGATCTTCGGTTCGGCCGCCAACAACGGCCAGATGATCGCGGAAATCTCCGCCAATCACCGCGCAGTCGAGATGTTCCTGCAGATGGCGCAGCGGCTGACAGGCCGCGGCGAAACCAAGAAGCCGAGGGGGTCCTTCCTGTCGCCCCTGCTCGAAAAGCTGCGGTCCAAATAGTGGTCCGCGTGGAGTCAAGACGTCGTGTTTGGTAAGCGTAGCGGAAACGATGGGGATACGCGGGCACCCAAGCCCGCCTTTCAGACGCCGGAGCCTGCCGGCTCGTCGCCGATCGCGCGCGAGTCCGTCGCCCCGACGATATCGTCACCACCGCTGGCCCCTGCCAAGCCACCGCCTGCTCCCGCCGTCGAAGCCCGCCGCTCGGACAACTACTACCAGGTCAAGGCGACGATCTTCGGCGCCCTGATCGAGGCGATCGACCTTGCCCAGCTCGCCAAGCTGGACAGCGAGTCGGCGCGCGAGGAAATCCGCGACATCGTCAACGAGATCATCGCGATCAAGAACATCGTGATGTCGATCGCCGAGCAGGAAGAGCTGCTCGACGACATCTGCAACGACGTCCTCGGCTACGGACCGCTGGAGCCGCTATTATCGCGCGACGACATCGCCGACATCATGGTCAACGGTGCCGGCACCGTGTTCATCGAAGTGGCCGGCAAGATCCAGCGCACCGGCATCCGCTTTCGCGACAACCAGCAGCTGCTCAACATCTGCCAGCGCATCGTCAGCCAGGTCGGCCGGCGCGTCGACGAATCCTCGCCGATCTGCGACGCCCGCCTCGC
This sequence comes from Bradyrhizobium sp., assembly GCA_036383375.1. Lineage (GTDB taxonomy): Bacteria > Pseudomonadota > Alphaproteobacteria > Rhizobiales > Xanthobacteraceae > Bradyrhizobium. The sequence continues at coordinate 1,101 of DASVOL010000308.1, forward strand.
CGACGGCTCGCGCGTCAACGCCATCGTGCCGCCGCTGGCGATCGACGGGCCCGCGCTCACCATCCGCAAATTCAAGAAGGACAAGCTGACGCTGGAGCAGCTCGTCAAGTTCGGCGCGATCACGCCGGACGGGGCGACCATCCTGCAGATCATCGGCCGTGTCCGCTGCAACGTGATCATCTCGGGCGGTACCGGCTCGGGCAAGACAACGCTGCTGAACTGCCTGACCAACTATATCGAGCACGACGAACGCATCATCACCTGCGAAGACGCCGCCGAACTTCAGCTGCAGCAGCCGCATGTGGTGCGGCTGGAAACCCGGCCGCCGAACATCGAGGGCGAGGGCCAGGTCACGATGCGCGAACTGGTCCGCAACTGCCTGCGTATGCGCCCCGAGCGCATCATCGTCGGCGAAGTCCGCGGACCCGAGGCATTCGACCTGTTGCAGGCGATGAACACCGGCCACGACGGCTCGATGGGCACGCTGCACGCCAACAATCCTCGGGAAGCATTGTCGCGCTGCGAATCCATGATCACCATGGGCGGCTTCTCGCTTCCCTCGCGCACCATTCGCGAGATGATCTGCGCCTCGGTCGACATCATCGTGCAGGCCGCGCGCCTGCGCGACGGCTCGCGCCGCATCACCCACATCACCGAGGTGATGGGCATGGAAGGCGACACCATCATCACCCAGGATATCTTCCTCTACGACGTGGTCGGGGAAGATGCCAACGGCAAGATCATCGGCAAGCACCGCTCGACCGGCATCGGCCGGCCGCGCTTCTGGGAGCGTGCGCGCTACTACAATGAAGAGAAGCGGCTTGCGGCGGCGCTGGATGCCTCCGACTCGCCGGCGCCGGTCTAGGGGAACGCAGGATGCAGACGCAAACCCTCGCCCTGGCCTTCCTCGCCGCCACCACCGTGGGCGGCATCGCCTGGGTCTTCCTCTATCCCTACCTTTCGGGGGAAAAGAAAGCCGAGTCGCGCCGCGCATCGGTGGCGCGCAGCGAACCGTCGACGACGCGAACCACCGACCGCACGCAGCGCTCCCGCCGCGAGCAAGTCGAAGGATCGCTGAAGGAGCTCGAGGCGCGTCGGCAGAAGGACAAGAAAGTCTCGCTCGGCGTACGCATCTCGCAGGCCGGACTGGAGTGGTCCGAGCAGAAATTCTGGATGATCTCCGGCGCTCTCGGCCTGTTCGGGTTCGGAGTGGCATTCATGATCGGCGGAGGCCTGCTCGGCGCGGCCGGCATCGGCTTTGCCATGGGTCTCGGCCTGCCGCGCTGGCTGCTCGGCTTCCTGAAGAAGCGGCGGGAGAAGGCCTTTCTGAAGGCGCTGCCCGACGCCGTCGACGTCATCGTGCGCGGCATCAAGGCCGGCCTGCCGCTGTTCGAATCGCTCAAGGCGGTCGTCAACGACGCATCTGAGCCGTTGCGCAGCGAGTTCCTTGCGATCATCGAGACCCAGGCGATCGGGATGCCGCTCGGCGAGGCCTGCGCCCGGCTCTACGAACGCATGCCGCTGCCCGAGGCGAACTTCTTCGGCATCGTGATCGCGATCCAGCAGAAGTCCGGCGGCAACCTGTCGGAAGCGCTCGGCAACCTGTCGCGGGTGCTGCGCGACCGCAAGAAGATGGCCGAGAAGATCCAGGCGATGTCGATGGAAGCGAAAGCTTCCGCCGCCATCATCGGCTCGCTGCCGCCGATCGTGATGATCCTCGTGTTCCTCACGACGCCGGACTACATCGCCCTGCTGTGGACGAACTCGATGGGCCAGCTCATGCTGGTTGCCTGCGCCGTCTGGATGTCGATGGGCGTGCTGGTGATGAAGAAGATGATCAACTTCGATTTCTGACGGTGCAGCATGATTGATATTCTGGTCTCCAAGCTCCACGACGTCAGGTTCATGACCATGCTGCTTGCCTTCATCGCGGCAAGCGCGACGGTCTACACGCTGGTGATGCCGCTGCTCGCCGGCGGCGACCTCAACAAGCGTATGAAGGCCGTCGCCAGCGAGCGCGAGCGTCTCCGGCAGCGCGAGCGCGACCGCCTCGCCAAGACCGAGAAGGTGGCGCTGCGGCAGACCCCGAAGCAGGTCGTCTCCCGGGTGGTGGACGATCTCAACCTCACGAAATGGCTCGCCCAGGAAGCGGCGCTCGAGAAGCTCGTGATGGCGGGCTATCGCGGCCACGCCCCCTACGTCACCTTCCTGTTCGCCCGCGCGGTGACGCCGATCGTGCTGCTGCTTGGGGCCATCGTCTATACGTTCTTCATCGCGGGCGCGACCTGGTCGCTCACGCTCAAAATCGGCATTTGCGTCGGTGCGACCTATGCGGGTCTGCAGGCGCCGATGCTGTTCCTGAAGAACGCGATCTCCAAGCGTCAGCTCCAGATCAAGCGCGCCTTCCCTGACTCGCTCGACCTGCTGCTGATCTGCATCGAGTCGGGCATGTCGGTCGAAGTCGCGTTCCGCAAGGTGGCCAACGAGATCGTCGGACAGTCGATCGCGCTGTCGGAAGAGTTCGCGCTGACCACCGCCGAACTGTCCTATCTGCAGGACCGCAAGTCCGCCTACGAGAACCTCGCACGCCGCACCGGGCTCGAGGGCGTGAAATCGGTGTGCATGGCCTTGCAGCAATCCGAACGCTACGGCACGCCGCTTGGCCAGAGCCTGCGCGTGATGGCGCAGGAAAATCGCGACATGCGCATGAACGAGGCCGAGAAGAAGGCGGCGGCGCTGCCGCCCAAGCTGACCGTGCCGATGATCCTGTTCTTCCTGCCCTGCCTGTTCATCGTGATCCTCGGGCCGTCCTACATCAAGATCGCCACGATGCATTGAGCGGCGCCGCCGCGTCGGGCTCCTTCTCTTTCCCGCTGAAAAGCGGGCAGGGCCGGGATGGGGGTTAGATGCAGGTGATGCTGTTTGCGGAGAGAGCAGATCCCTACCCGCATTGCTCTAGCGAGCAAAAGCGACCTCCCCTTTTCAAGGGGAGGTTTGGATCGGCCGTGTCGGCTTAATCGTCCTTGGCGACGACAGGCGCGGCGCGCGAGGAAATCCGCGGGCCGTCCTTGCGGTTCAGCATGTCGCGGAGATAAGCGACATTGGCCGCCGCCTCGTCTGCCGGAAGGTCGGCCTTGACGATGGTCTCGGCCTCCGCGAAGCGGCCCTGCAGGCCGACGACGAGTGCAAGGTTCTGCCGGATGCGGGTGTCGGCGCGGGCGCTGGCATAGGCCTTGCGCAGCGTCTCTTCCGCCTTCGGCAATTCCTTGGTCAGCATGTAGGACAGGCCGAGATTGGACAGCACCGACGGCTCGTCCGGAGCCAGTCGAAGCGCACTGGCGTAATAGCGCCGCGCTTCGTCGTGCCGGTTCAACTTGTCGAGCGTGGTGCCCTGCACCGACAGGATCCGCCAGTCCGGATTGTCCGGACTGTGCGCGCGGCTCAGCACGTCGAATGCGGCCTGCGAATTGCCGTTGTCGGCGAGCGCACGGCCATAGGCGGCGAGCAGCGGCTTGCTGCCGGGGTTGGCGAGCGTGGCCTGCTCCAGCACGGCGCAGGCCTGCGAACGCTGTCCGGACATTCGCAACGCCTGGCCGTAAGCGATCGCGGCGTCGACATCCTTGGGATTCTTGCGGTAGCGCTCGCCATAGACTTCGAGATTGCGGCGCGGATCATCCGGCACCGGATCGGACCGGGACGCGATCGATCCGGTGACGTCGGACATGGTCTGGCAACCGCCGAGCCCGGCGGCGAGGACCGCCACGAGGGCTGCGGACGTAAGATGCCGGGTCAAAATGGACTGTCGACGCATGGCACTGTGACTCACGAAATCGGGCAAATGGATCGAGCCGAGCGTGCCAGCAATAGACTGTTAACCCTAACGTCTGGTTAACTGGCGGCACCGGCAACCAGCGCGCCGGTTCCAATCCCGCAGGTCGCGTCAACCGCGGGCGCGCTACCATCCACCGCGAAAGCCGTGTTAGTCACCAGCAACGACGCCAGAACAGCCGAGAGCCGCATGCCATCCGTGTTCGAGACCGCCCCCACGACCGCCGTCACGCCGATCACTTTCGTCACCAAGGCGACATGGGAAGCGATCCGCAGCGAGTTGCCGGCGCCGGCGCGCCAGTTCGCCGAGGCCAATGACTTTGCGGCCAAGCCCGGCAAGGCCCTCGCTTTGCCGGCAGCCGATGGCGGCATCGCGCAGGTGCTGTTCGGCCTCGAAGATGCAGACCACAAGGCGCGCGATCCGTTCCGGCCCGGCGCCCTGCCCGGCCTGCTGCCGCCGGGCATCTATCGGTTTGCCAACGCGCCGCACGACACGCGGCTTGCCACGCTCGCCTTCGCGCTCGGCTGCTACCGCTTCGGCCGCTATCGCAAGAACAAGGCCCCCGAGGTCAGCCTGGTGCCGCCCGATGGTGTCGACGCTGCCGAGATCGCGCGGATGGCGGATGCCGCTGCGCTGGCGCGCGACCTCATCAACACGCCGTCCAACGACATGGGTCCGGCCGAGCTCGCCGAAGTGGCGCGCGACCTCGCAGCGCAGTTCGGCGCCGCTTTCAATTGCATCGATGGCGACGAGCTCGCACAGAACTTCCCGCTGATCCACGCCGTCGGCATGGCATCGACGCGTGCGCCGCGGCTGATCGATCTGAGCTGGGGCGATCCGGCCCATCCGAAGGTGACACTGGTCGGCAAAGGCGTCTGCTTCGACACCGGCGGGCTCGACCTCAAGCCGTCGAGCGGCATGCTGATCATGAAGAAGGACATGGGCGGCGCCGCCAACGTGCTGGCGCTAGCGCAGATGGTGATGGACGCGAAGCTGAAAGTACGGCTGCGCGTGCTGATCCCGGCGGTCGAGAACGCGGTTGCCGGCAACGCGTTCCGCCCGCTCGACATCTTCAGGTCGCGCAAGGGCATCACCGTCGAGATCGGCAACACCGACGCCGAGGGGCGGCTGGTGCTCGCCGACGCACTGGCGCTGGCCGACGAGGAAACCCCGGACCTGCTGGTCGACCTCGGCACGCTGACCGGCGCGGCACGCGTGGCGCTCGGTCCGGATCTGCCGCCGTTCTACACCAATGACGAGGCGCTCGCCGGCGACGTTGCAGCATATGCAAGGAGCGAGAACGACCCGTTGTGGCGGATGCCGCTGTGGCCGGCCTACGACGCCTGGCTCGACTCAAAGACCGCCGACATCACCAATGCGCCGTCGGGCGGTTTCGCCGGCTCGATCACCTGTGCGCTGTTCCTGCAACGCTTCGTCGAGCACGCCCGGAGCTGGCTGCATGTCGACATCTATGGCTGGACGCCATCGGCAAAGCCCGGCCGCCCCGAGGGCGGCGAGTGCCAGGCGGCGCGCGCGATCTACCAGCTGCTGAGCCAGCGCTATGCATGATGTCAGACTGACGCCGGTCCGCGCCGACCTCGCCGCGAAATATCTCGAGGGCAAGGTGAAGGCGGCGCGCTTCGTCGAGGGCGAGGTGTTCGAGGTCTTCGAGGCCATCGCGCCGCTGCGTCGGGCGCCGGCCGCCGATGCCGAGCAGATGACGCAGGCGCTGAAGGGCGAGCGCATCACGATCTATGACCGCAATGGCGAAGGCTGGGCCTGGGGCCAACTCGCCGATGACGGCTATGTCGGCTGGGTTCCCGATGTTGCCCTGTTCAGGGTCGGCGCAGCGCCCACCCACAAGGTGACTGCGCTGCGCACGCTGGCGTTTCCGGGGCCATCGATCAAGCTGCCACCCGTCGATGGGCTGGCGATGGGGACGAAGCTTGCGGTTATCCGCGAGGACGATCTGTTTGCCGTGACCCAAGAGGGTTGGTACCTGCCCCGCCAGCATGTCGGGCGCCTCGACGTCATGGCGCAGGATTTCGTCGGGATCGCCGAGCAGTTCGTCGGCACGCCCTATCTCTGGGGCGGCAAGTCGAGCCTCGGCATCGACTGCTCGGGCCTGGTGCAGATCGCGCTGACCGCCGCGGGCACCGGCTGCCCGCGCGACAGCGACATGCAGCAGGACGGGCTCGGCCGCGAATTGACGCCGGCGGAATCGAGACATCTGCAGCGCGGCGACCTGATCTTCTGGAAGGGCCATGTCGCCATCGTGCGCGATGCGACGACGATGGTGCACGCCAACGCGCATCACATGGCAACGGTGGTGGAGAACACCCACGCCGCGATCGCGCGGATCAAGGCCGCCGGCAGCGAGGTCGCCGCGATCAAGCGGCTTTGATTGCCGCGACAGCGTGTTCCGTCATCCTGAGGAGCGCGTAGCGCGTCTCGAAGGATGAACGGCCCCATTCGGGCCACGCCCCCTTCGAGGCTCGCTCCGCTCGCACCGCCAGCGACAAAGTCGAAGCCTTTTGCGCGGGGGCGATGTGGAACGGGAAGTCGCTGAGATGCCGTAGGATGGGTAGAGCGCAGCGAAACCCATCAAGCTGCAACCGCGCGGAGACATGATGGGTTTCGCTTCGCTCTACCCATCCTACAAGGCTACGTCGCCACCGTCCCGTCGCCGGCCGCTTCGATGCGGAATGCGGCCGCGAACAGCGCGCGGGTGTAGTCGCTCTTCGGATTCTTGAACAGCTCGGAGGCTGGCCCCTCTTCCTCGACCTTGCCGGATTTCATCACGATCAGATGGCTCGCGAGCGAGGCCACCACGCGGAGATCGTGCGAGATGAACATGTAGGTCAGGTCGCGCTTGCGCTGCAGGTCGCGCAACAGATCGACCATCTGGGCCTGTAGCAGCATGTCGAGCGCGCTGGTCGGCTCGTCCAGCACGACGAAGTTCGGCTCCAGCACGACCGCGCGCGCGATCGAGATGCGCTGGCGCTGGCCGCCGGAGAATTCGTGCGGATAGCGGAACCGCCAGTCGGGATCGAGGCCGACGTCCTTCAGCGCCTTGATCACCCGCGCCTCGCGCTCCTCGCGCGACAGCTGCTTCTGGTGCACTTCGAGCCCCTCGGCGATGATGTCGGCGACCGACATGCGCGGGCTGAGCGAGCCGAACGGATCCTGGAATACGATCTGCATGTCGCGGCGGAACGGCAGCATCTGCTTGAAGCGCAGGCCCTGGATGTCCTTGCCGAGGAACACGATCGGGCCATCGGACGAAATCAGCCGGAGCAGCGCCAGCCCGAGCGTGGTCTTGCCGGAACCAGATTCGCCGACGACGCCGAGCGTCTCGCCCTTGCGCACCGCGAGGCTGACGCCATCGACCGCCTTGATGTGGCCGACGGTCGAGCGCATCAGCCCGCGCTTGATCGGAAACCAGACCTTCAGATTGTCCGCCGACATCACGACCGGCGCGCCCGGCTGCGGCGGCGCCGGATCGGGCTTCGGCTCGGCCGCCAGCAGCGCCTTGGTATAGGCGTGCTTCGGCGCGGTGAAGACCTGCTCGACCGGGCCCTGTTCGACGATCTTGCCGTTGTTCATGACACAGACGGTGTCGGCGATGCGGCGGACGATGCCGAGGTCGTGAGTGATAAACAACAGGCTCATACCGAGCCGGGCACGGATCTCGGCCAAAAGTGCCAGGATCTGCGCCTGCACGGTGACGTCGAGCGCGGTGGTCGGTTCGTCCGCGATCAAGAGATCGGGCTCGTTGGCAAGCGCCATCGCAATCATCACGCGCTGGCGCTGGCCGCCGGACAATTGATGCGGATAGCTCTTGAGCCGCGTCTCCGGCTCGGGGATGCCGACCTGGCCGAGCAACTCCAGCGTTCGCGCTCGCGCCGCCGCTCCGCTGATGCCGCTGTGCAGCGACAGGATCTCGCCGATCTGGGATTCGATGGTGTGGAGCGGATTGAGCGAAGTCATCGGCTCCTGGAAGATGATCGAGATGTCGTTGCCACGAATCCCGCGCATCTCGCTTTCCGACGATCCCAAGAGATCGCGGCCCTTGAAACGGATCGCCCCGGACGGATGCGAGGCAGCCGGATAGGGCAGCAGCCTCAGCACCGACAGCGCGCTGACCGATTTTCCCGAGCCGGACTCGCCGACCAGCGCGGTGCATTCGCCGCGCTTGATCGAGAAAGAGACGCGATCGACTGCAAGCGAGCGGCCGAAGGCGACGGAGAGGTCGCTGACATCGAGCAGGGGCTGGTTGGTCGCGTCCATGCGTCAGCCCTTCGAGAACGTCTTGCGCGGATCGAAGGCGTCACGCGCGGCTTCACCGATGAAGATCAGGAGCGACAGCATGATCGCGACCGAGAAGAAGCCGGTGAGACCGAGCCACGGCGCCTGCACATTGGCCTTGCCCTGCGACAGCAATTCACCGAGCGAGGGCGAACCGGGCGGCAGGCCGAAGCCGAGGAAATCCAGCGCCGTCAGCGTCATCACCGAGGATGAGACGATGAAGGGCAGGAACGTCATGGTCGCGACCATCGCATTCGGCAGCAAATGGCGGAACATGATCACGCGATTGGAGACGCCGAGCGCGCGCGCCGCCTGGATGTATTCGAAGTTGCGGCCGCGCAGGAATTCGGCGCGGACCAGGCCGACCAGCGAGACCCATGAGAACAGCAAGAGGATGCCGAGCAGGATGAAGAAGCCCGGCGGCAGCACCGCCGAGATGATCAGCAGCAGGTAGAGCGAGGGGATCGCGGTCCAGATCTCGATGAAGCGCTGGAAGCCGAGATCGATCCAGCCGCCGAAATAGCCTTGCACGCCGCCGGCGGCGATGCCGATGATCGAGGACAGGATGGTCAGCGTCAAGCCGAACAAGACCGAGATGCGGAAGCCGTAGATCAGGCGTGCGACGACGTCGCGGCCCTGATCGTCGGTGCCGAGCCAGTTGTATTCGAGGTCGCGGCAGCCGGTCAGGCCCTTCCGCTTCACCACGTCCGCACACTGTTTTTCGGTCAGGAGCCAGGTCGGCTTCGACGGCACCGCCGTCGGCGGGTCGAGGTTGCGGCTGTCGTAGGAATAGCGAATCGGCGGCCAGATCATGCTGCCGCCCTTGGCGGCGATTTGCTTCTGCAGATAGGGATCGCGATAATCGGCCGCGGTCTCGAAGTCGCCGCCGAAGGTGGTCTCGGCGTAGGTGAACACCACCGGCCAGTAGAGACGGCCGTCATATTTGACGACCAGCGGCTTGTCGTTGGCAATGAAATTGGCGAACAGCGACGCCACGAACAGGACGACGAAGATCCAGAACGACCAATAGCCGCGCCGGTTCGCCTTGAAGTTCTGCCAGCGCCGCTTGTTCAGCGGCGACGGCGAGAAGCCATGGCGTGTGACGGGCACGGCCTCACCGAGCGGCGATTGCGTCGAGGTCTCGACGGGCTGGGGCGCGAGCAGCGTCATCAGACCTCCCGCGCCTCGAAGTCGATCCGCGGATCGATCCACATATAGGCGAGGTCGGAGATCAGATTGACCACCAGTCCGACCAGCGAGAAGATGAACAGCGTTCCGAACACCACCGGATAGTCGCGGTTCAGCACGCTCTCGAAGCCGAGCAGGCCGAGCCCGTCGAGCGAGAAGATGGTCTCGATCAGCAGCGAGCCCGAGAAGAACGCGTGGATGAACGCGCCCGGGAAGCCCGCAATCACGATCAGCATGGCGTTGCGGAAGATGTGACCGTACAGCACCTGGCGCTCGCTGCAGCCCTTGGCGCGCGCGGTCATCACATATTGCTTGCGGATCTCGTCGAGGAACGAGTTCTTGGTGAGCAGGGTCATCGTCGCGAAGGCGCCGAGCGCCATCGACACCAGCGGCAGCGTCAGGTGCCAGAAATAGTCGATGATCTTCCAGTACCAGGGAAATTGCGACCAACCGTCCGAGGTGAGGCCGCGCAGCGGGAAGATATTGAGGAACGAGCCGCCGGCAAACAGCACGATCAACAGGATCGCGAACAGGAAGCCCGGGATCGCAAAGCCGATGATGATCACCGCCGAGGTCCAGGTGTCAAACCGCGAGCCGTCCTTGACGGCCTTGCGGATGCCGAGCGGGATCGAGATCAGATAGGTCAGCAGCGTCATCCAGATCCCGAGCGACATCGAGACCGGGAGCTTCTCCTTGATCAGCTGGAGCACGCTGACACTGCGGAAATAGCTCTGGCCGAAATCGAAACGCGCGAAATTCCAGACCATCAACGCGAACCGCTCCGGCGCCGGCTTGTCGAAGCCGAACTGCACCTCGAGCTTCTTGATGAAATCGGGATCGAGCCCCTGCGCGCCGCGATACTTCGAATTGACGGCGCCGGCCGCCCCCGCGCCCTGGCCGCGCTGCGCGCCGAAATCGCCACCGCCACCCGAGACGCGCGAGGTGCCGCCGGTGTCGGCGCCGTTGATCTGCGCGATGACGCGCTCGACCGGACCGCCGGGAGCAAACTGCACGACCACGAAGGAGACGAACAGGATGCCGAGCAGCGTCGGCAGCATCAGGAAGATACGTCGGGCGATATAGGCGCTCATCGGCTACTTCGCCTGCTCGAGCTTCGCGGCCTTGGCCGCATCGTACCACCAATTCTCCGGCGCACCGACGCCCTGGGTATATTTTGCCAGCTTCTCGGTATGTCCGAACTGATCCCAATAGGCGATCGGATGCGTGTTGCGGTACCATTGCGGCACCCAGTAGCGACCGGCGCGAAACACGCGGTCGAAGGCGCGGCAAGCGACCGTCAGCTCATGGCGGCTGTTTGCACCGATGATCTTCTCGATCAACGCATCGATCGCAGGATTGGAAATGCCTGCGAGATTGTAGGAGCCCTTGGTCTTCGCCGCCTGCGAGGAAAAGAACGGACGCATGCTGTCGCCCGGCGTCGCCGAAGCGCTGAATCGCTCCATGGTCATGTCGAAATCAAAGTCCTCGACCCGGGCGCGATACTGCACCGCATCGACCAGACGGAATGTCGCGTCGATGCCGAGCGTGCCGAGATTCTTGATGTACGGTCCATGGTGCGGTTGCAGTGACGGCTCATCGTTGAGGAATTCGATGGTAAGGGGCGTGCCGTTCGGCAGCACGCGCTTGCCGTCCTTGATGACACAGCCGGCCTCGTTGAGCAGCTGCACCGCCTTGCGCAGCAGCGCGCGATCCTGACCGGAGCCGTCCGACATCGGCGGCACGAACGGCAAGCCGAACACCTCGTCGGGCACCTGGCCGCGGAACGGTTCGAGCAACGCAAGCTCTTCCGGCGGCGGCGGTCCCTCCGCTACCATGTCCGAGTTCTGGAACGGCGAGACGGTGCGCGCATACGCATCGTACATGATGGTCTTGTTGGTCCACTCGAAGTCGAAGGCGCAGATCAGCGCCTCGCGCACGCGAGGATCCTTGAACTTGTCGCGGCGCATGTTGATGAACCAGCCCTGCGCACCGGACGGCGTGTCGTCGGGCAGCGTCTCGCGCTTGACCCGGCCGTCCTTGACCGCGGGGAAATCGTAGCGTGTCGCCCAGACCCGCGCAGTGAACTCCTCGCGGAACAGATAGCTCTTCGAGGTGAAGCCCTCGAATGCCACGTCACGGTCGCGATAGAATTCGTAGCGCACGGTGTCGAAATTGTAGCTGCCGCGATTGACCGGAAGATCGGCTCCCCACCAGTCCTTGACGCGGTCGTATTCGACGTAGCGATTGACCTCGAACCGGCCGACCTTGTACGGCCCGGAGCCGAGCGGCGCATCGAGCGTCGATTCTTCGAACGGGCGCGTCGCGTAGTAGGCCTTCGAGAAAATCGGCAGGCTCGCAACATAGAGCGGCACGTCGCGCGCGCGGCCCGCTGCGAAGGTCACCACCACAGTCGCGTCATCGGGCGCCTCGGCCTTGACGAAGTCGCGAAGCTGCACCTGGATCAGCGGGTGGCCCTTTTCCTTCAGCGTATTGAGCGAGAAGGCGACATCCTGCGCGGTCAGCTTCGAGCCGTCATGGAAGCGCGCTTCGGGGCGCATGGCGAAGCGGTAGGTCAGCTTGTCGGGCGATATCTGCACCGACTTCGCGGCAAAGCCGTACATCGCGTCGGGCTCGTCATTGGCGCGCGACATCAGCGCCGCGAACGTCATGTCCATGCCCTGGGCGCCCTCGCCCTTCAGGACATAGGCGTTCAGCGAGTTGAAGGTGTAGTAGGACTGGTTGTAGGCGCGCACCCACGGAATCACCGAGAAGGCGCCGCCCTTCGGCGCTTTCGGATTGACGTAGTCGAAGATCTCGAAATCCGCGGGATATTTTAGATCGCCGAACACCGACATGCCGTGCATCTCGGTTCCGTTGTCGGCCGCTGCCGGCGCGACACGCAAGCCTGCAGCACTCAACGCACCGATGCCGAGGCCAAGTGCGTGCCGACGAGAGAATTGCGCCATGCGCGGATCCTTGAGCTTATGAACGCTTGAGCTTGGCTGCCTTGTCGGCGTCGTACCACCAAAGATTTGGGAATCCTGAAACCGCGTATTTCGGCAGCGGATCGGGATGGCTGAAGCGATCCCAATAGACATAGCGCTGCTTGTCGTAATTGAAGTGCGGAACGCAATAGAAGTTCCAGAGCAGAACCCGATCCAGCGCCTTGGCGGCGGCGATCTGATCGGCGCGGCTGTTGGCGAAGATGATGCGCTCGACGATGGCATCGACGGCCGGATTCTTGATGCCGGGAAGATTGTTGGAGCCCGGCCGGTCGGCAGCTTGCGAACCGAAATTGTCGCGTTGCTCGTTGCCGGGCGAGATCGACTGGCCCCACACCTGAGTGACCATCTCGAAATCAAAATCGCGCACCCGGTTCTGGTACTGCACGGTGTCGACGGCACGCAGATTGACGGTGATGCCGAGGCGCTCCAGGCTCGGCTTGTAGAACAGCGTGATCCGCTCCATGCCGGAATCGCCGCTGTTGCCGAGGATCTCGACGCTGAACGGCTGCCCTGAAGAGTCGACCAGCTTGCGATCACGGATCTCAAAGCCGGCTTCCTTCAACAGCCGCGTCGCCTCGCGCAGATTGGCGCGGACGTTTTCCGGCGTGCCGCCGACCGGATCCTTGTAGGGCGTGGTGAAGACTTCCGGCGGCACCTTGTCGCGCAGCGTCTCCAGGAGCTCGAGCTCCTTGCCTTCCGGCAGGCCGGTCGCCATCAGATCGGGGATGCCGTCGAAATAGCTGGAATCGCGATGGTACTCACCGGTCGAGAGCACGCGGTTCATCTCTTCGAAATCGAACGCGTAGTTGAAGGCGCGGCGCAGCCTGGGGTCCGCGAATTTCGGACGCCTCAGGTTGAACACCCAGCCCTGCATCCGGCCCTGATTGCGGACGGTGAAGAGCTCCTTGAGCAGCCGCTTCTCACGCACCGGGGGAACGTCGTAGGCCGACGCCCATTCCTTGGCGCTACGCTCGTTGTACCAATCGAACCCGTCGGCCTTCAGCGCCTCGCGCGCGACGGTGTCGTCGCGGAAATACTCGTAGCGCAGCTCGTCGAAATTGTTCTGTCCGATCGCGATCGGAATATCCTTGCCCCAGTAATCCTTGACGCGCTCGAGCACGACCGATCGTCCGGCAACGAACTCCTTGATCTTGTAGGGGCCCGACCCAAGCGGCGGCTCCAGCGTGCTCGCGGTGATGTCACGCTTCTTGCCCTGCGCGTCGGTGCC